>DASWFA010000063.1:0-7077 GCA_036394475.1 Binatia bacterium | reverse complement strand
CTGGACGTACTAAGTCCCAAGGAATTTGAGACTGCATTTCAAGCCGCAGGCAAAGGCCGTGCTGACGCAGTGCTCTTGCTGGCGAGCCCCTTCGCCGCTCCAAACCGGAAACAGATTGCAGACCTCGCGCTAAAGAGTCGGCTTCCAACGATATACTTCAGGTCAGATTTTGTCGAAGCCGGGGGGCTTATGTCCTACGGCGCGAGCCAGAACGACTTGGACCGGCGCGCCGCTACGTATGTCGACAAGATCTTGAAAGGCGCCAAGCCCGCCGTTCTTCCCGTGGAGCAGCCGACGAAGTTCGAGCTGGTGATCAACTTGAAAGCGGCGAAACAGATCGGCGTGACGATTCCGCAGTCGATGCTGTACCGGGCGGACAGGGTTATCAAATGAAAACAGGCAATAGGCGATAGGCGAAAGTAGAAAACCGTGGAGAAAAAAATCATTAGCATTGTTTTCGGCGCTTTCCTATCTATGCTTTGCGCATCCGCCGAGGCGCAGCAGGCGAAGAAAGTCGCCCGGATAGGTTATCTAGGGGGCACGGCTGCTACTTCGGTCATTAACATCAAACAACTTCGTGAACGTTTGCGCGAGCTCGGCTACATCGAGGGGCAGAACTTCACAATCGAGATCCGGCATCACGAGGGCAAGGTTGAGCGTCTCCCGGGCCTTGCCGCTGAACTAGTCCGCCTCAACTGTGATGTCATCGTTACCAACGGGACTGAAGCAGCACAGGCTGCTAAAAACGTGATCAAGACGATCCCTGTTGTCATGGGATTTGGCGCGGATGCGGTAAGGCGCGGCATCGTTGCCGACCTCGCGCGCCCCGGTGGAAATATCACGGGGCTAACCGATATCGGCTCGGAACTAAACGGGAAACGGGTCGAATTGCTCAAAGAAGTCGTCCCCAAACTCTCACGGTGGGCGTTCTCTGGAGTACGAGCTATCCAGACGCGGGGATTGCATTAAAAGAGATGGAAGCTCTGGCTCGGTTCTTAAAGATAGAGATCCAATCGTTGGAGGTGAAAGGGGCCGACGGCTTCGAACGCGTATTGCAAACCGCCACCAAAAACCGTGCTGGCGCCCTTTTGGTGACCGCCGGCGGATTATTCGGTTTTCACCGAAAACGGATCATAGAGCTGGCGGAGAAACATCGCCTTCCGGCGACGTATGACAACAATCAGTACGTCGAAGTAGGCGGACTGATGAGTTACACCGCCGACCGTAAAGAGCAGTACCGGCGCGCGGCGGAGTATGTGGATAAAATTCTAAAGGGCGCAAAACCTGCTGAGCTGCCCGTGGAGCGACCGACCAAATTCGAGCTGGTGATCAATATGAAAGCGGCGAAGCAGATCGGTCTCGCGATTCCGCCGAATGTGCTGGCGCGGGCGGACCGGGTTATAAAATGAATTTTGAATGCGCGTTTTGAGCTATGAGTAAGATCATGCCGATCATGGAAAGACTTTCCGCCCTGTCTCCTTTCCGGCTCTTTCGCGCGCGCCCGCGCGGGCGGCTCGTGCGGGACTACTTTCTCATCTCGGTCGTGCTGATCGGCGGCGGGCTGATCGCGAGCGGCGTCGTGGAGATCTACTTCCGTTACCAGGAGAGCCGCGAGCAGCTGGCGGTTTACCAGCGCGAGGTGGCGGCCGGCGCCGCGTTCAAGATCGAGCGGTTCGTGCAGGAGATTCACAATACGCTCAAGGGCGCGACGCGGAGCCGCGAGATCGCGCCCAAGGGCCTCACGCCGGAGTTTCGCTTCGAGCTGGAAAAGCTCCTGTTAATTGCGCCGGCGGTCACCGAGGCGGTCGCGCTCGACGAGACCGGCGCCATTCGGGTGCAGGCCTCGCGGCTCCGCACGGTGCTGCCCGAGGCGAAAAAAGACCTCTCGGCGGAGCCGTCGTTCCAGCAGGCGAAACAGGGCAAAGCCTATTTCGGCCCGGTCCATTTCGTGCGCGGCTCGGAGCCCTATATGACCATCGCCGTGCCGATCGAGCGCTTCGCCGGCGACGTGATCGGCGTGCTCCAGGCCGAGGTCAACCTCAAGTACATCGGCGACGTCGTCTCGAACATCACCGTCGGCAAGGCCGGCTACGCCTACGCCGTCACGCGCGGCGGCGAGCTGATCGCCCATCCGGACATCAGCCTGGTGCTCCAGCGCCGCAACACCGCCCAGCTCGAGCAGGTCACGGCGGCCTTCCGGACGGCTCCCGGCATACGCCCGCCGAACGCGATCGTCGCGGCCAATCTCAAGGGGGAAAAGGTCTTCAGCTCGTTCGCGCCGATCCCGACGCTCGACTGGGCCGTGATCCTCGAGCGGCCGATCGCGGAGGCGTACGAGCCGCTCTACGCCTCGATGCTGCGGACCTCCACGCTGCTCCTCGTCGGCCTCGGCATGGCGCTCATGGCGAGCTATTTCGTCGCGCGGCGCGTGATCCGGCCGCTCGGCAAGCTGCGCGAAGGGGTCGAGCGCATCGGCAGCGGGGATCTGGGCCACCGTCTGGAAGTCAGGACCGGCGACGAGATCGAGGCCCTGGCGGACGAGTTCAATAAAATGACCGCGCGGCTCCAGGAGTCGTACGCGGGTTTGGAGCGCAAGGTCGAGGAGCGGACCCGCGACTTGACCGAAACCCTGGAGCAGCAGACTGCGACGAGCGAGATCCTGCGCGTGATCGCCGGCTCGCCGACAAATATCCAGCCCGTGTTGGACGTGGTCGCCGAGAGCGCCGCCCGGCTGTGCGAGGCGAACGACGCTCAAATTCGCCTGCTGGAAGGCGAGGGGCTCAAACTGGCGGCCTCGTTTGGGAGCCTCGGCGCTCCCGTGGAAATCGTTCCAGCCACCCGGGACATCGTGCCTGGACGAGCCGTTCTCGACCGGCAAAGCGTGCACGTGCAGGACTTAAAGGCGGCGTTGGAAACCGAATTTACCGGCAGCAGGCCCTATTCGCGATACGGCACCCGGACGATGCTGTGCACGCCGCTTTTGCGGGAAGGGTCTCCGATCGGGGTCATTGTGATCCGGCGCACCGAGGTCCGTCCCTTCACGGACAAACAGATCGCGCTGCTTAAGACCTTCGCCGACCAGGCGGTGATCGCGATCGAGAACGTGCGCCTGTTCCAGGAGATCCAGGACAAGAATCAGCAGCTCGAGGCCGCGAGCCGCCACAAATCGCAGTTTCTCGCCAACATGAGCCACGAGCTGCGCACGCCGCTGAACGCCATCATCGGCTTCACCCGGCTCGTGCTGCGCAAGACCGAGGGGCAGATCGCCCCGCTGCAAAAAGAGAATATGCAGAAAGTCCTGGTCAGCTCCGAGCACCTGCTGAACCTCATCAACGGGATCCTCGATCTGTCCAAAGTGGAAGCGGGCCGGATGGAGGTCTATCCCGAGAGTTTCAAGCTCGAAGAGGTGCTGCGGGTGGCCGTCTCGACGGTCGAGCCGATGCTCAAAAACGGCCGGGTGCGCATGGTGACGGAGGTCGCGCCGGAGATCCCCGCCCTCCATACCGACAAGGGCAAGCTCAAGCAGTCGCTGCTCAACCTGCTCAGCAACGCCGCCAAGTTCACGGAAAACGGCGAAATCAAAATCGCCGCCTGGCCGGAGGACGGCGCGCTCAAGCTGGTGGTCTCGGACACCGGCATCGGCATGACCCCGGAGGCGCTGAACTTCATCTTCGAGGAGTTCCGCCAGGCCGACATGTCGACCACGCGAAAATACGGCGGCACGGGGCTCGGCCTCGCCATCGTCAGGAAATTCATCAACCTCATGGGCGGCCGGATCGGCGCGGAGAGCCAGGTGGGAAAAGGATCGACATTCACCCTCACGCTGCCCATGACCTACAAAGCGCCGTAAAGGAGCCGCCGGATGCCGCGGAAAAAGATTCTCATCGTCGACGATACGGCCTGGAACCGCGATCTGCTCGTCCAGCTCCTGGAAGACGACTACGAGCTCGTCGAGGCCGTCGACGGCGAGGAAGGGGTGCGCAAAGCCGCCTCGGAAAAGCCGGACCTGATCCTGATGGACCTCGGCATGCCCGTCATGGACGGCTGGGAGGCGACGCGGAGGATCAAAGCCGATCCCGAGCTGAAGCAGATCGCCGTCATCGCCGTCACCTCTCACGCCATGGTGGGCGACGAGCTCCACGCGCGGGAGGCCGGCTGCGACGATTACGTCGCCAAGCCGGTCGACGAAATCGAGCTGCTGGAGAAGATCAAGAGGCTGCTGCCGTGAGGCGTGAGGCGGAAAATGAATAAGAGAGTCGTTGCCTTTGTGTTAGGCGCGGTGCTGCTCACCGTTGGCTTTCCAGCGGAGGGACAGCAGCCGAAGAAAGTCCCCCGGATAGGATACCTGGGCGGTGCCTCTCCTTCCCCCATCGCGGCTCGCATCGAGGCATTCCGGCAAGGGCTCCGCGAGCTTGGGTACCTGGAGGGGAAAAACATCGTCATTGAGTTTCGATACGGAGAGGACAAACTCGACCGCGTCCCTGCATTGGCGGCAGAGCTAGTGCGTCTCAACGTAGACGTCATCGTGACGGCGGGTGGAACATCAACCCGTTTTGCCAAGGAAGCCACCGCCACGATTCCCATTGTCATGGTCCAGGATAACGATCCTGTCGGAAACGGCTTCGTCGCCAGCCTGGCGCGGCCGAGCGGAAACATTACTGGATTGGCAACACTTGCCCCGGAGATAAGCGGAAAACGTCTGGAGATTCTGAAAGAGATCGTTCCGCGGCTCTCTCGCGTGGCCGTCTTGGGGATTTCGACCAACCCGGGCAACACGCAATCGTTCAAAGAGACGGAACGCGCCGCGGGGGCATTGGGGATGCAGGTTCAATACCTGGACGTACTGGGCTTAAAGGATATTGATGCCGCGTTCCGAGCTGCAGGCAACGGGCGGTCTGAAGCAGTCCTTGTGTTGGTCAGCGCCGTTCTCAATACCTATCGAACACAGGTTGCCGAACATGCGGTAAATAGCCGGCTGCCGGCGATATACCCTTTTCAAGAATTCGTGGAAGCTGGCGGGCTTATGAGTTATGGCGTGAGCTTTATTGACTTGCACCGGCGCGCCGCTACGTATGTGGACAAGATCCTCAAAGGCGCCAAGCCGGCGGATCTGCCGGTAGAGCAGCCGTCAAAATTCGATTTGGTCGTAAATCTCAAGGCGGCGAAGCAGATCGGCCTTATGGTCCCGCCCAACCTGCTGGCGCGGGCGGACAAGGTGATCAAATGAAACAGGCATGAGGCAGTAGGCTGTAGGCAGTAGTAAGAAAAAAATGAAGAAAAAAATCACCAGCTTGATCATCGCCGCCGTTCTTTTGGCTCTTGGATTTCCGGCCGCCGCGGCGGAGCCGGCGAAGATCGGCGTCGTGCTCCAGGGCGGCCCTTGGTCCGAGGCGGTCGATGGTCTCCGGCAGGGTCTCAAGGACCTGGGCTACGAAGAGGGAAAACAGTTCGTCCTCGACGTGCGCGACGCGAAGGGCGACTTGAAGGCCGCCGAAGACGCCGCGCGGAGCCTCGAGCGCGAGAAGGCAAAAATCATCTACGCGCTGGCCTCGTCGGTCGCCGCCGCGGTCAAAAAAGCCACGACGGAGGTGCCGATCGTTTTCAACGTCGGCAGCGACCCGGTCGCCGCCGGTCTGGTGGAGAGCTTCGCCAGGCCCGGCGGCCGGCTCACCGGCCTGCACTTCCTGTTGAAAGACCTTACCGGCAAGCGGCTGGAGGTTTTGAAGGAGATCGTGCCCAACCTCCGCAGCATCGTGATCATCTACGATCCAAAAAACCCGGTGGCCCGCGAGTCCGCCGAGCTGGCGCGCGGCGAAGCCAAGCGCCTCGGCCTCGCGTTCGCCGAGCGCCACGTTTCGTCCGTCGAGGACCTCCGGCGCGCGTTTCAGGGCCTCAAGCCGGCCGAGGCGGACGCCTTTTTCTACATATCGGATGCGATGATCGGCAGCCAGGCCCAATGGATCGCCGAGACGGCCAAGGCCAAGAAGCTGGCGACGATGTTTCAGGAGCAGGGCGTGGTCGCCCAGGGCGCGCTCGCCAGCTACGGCCAGAACTATCGCCAGCTCGGCCGGCTGTCGGCGAAATACGCCCAGAAAGTTTTGACCGGCACGCCGCCGCGCGAGCTGCGCATCGAGACCGTCGAGGATGTCGAGCTGGCGATCAACCTCGCGACCGCCAAACAACTGGGGATCAAGATTCCCCCGAACGTGCTGGCCAGAGCGAACAAGGTGGTCAAGTAAAATAAGAAGGCAAGAGCAAGAAAGAAGCCATGAAAAAAATCTTTTGCCTGGCCCTATTCGTTTTGCTCTTGGCGCTTAACGCGCCGGCCCAAGCGCAGCAGCCAACGAAAGTCCCCCGGATAGGATACCTGGCCGCCGCCTCCCCTGCCGTTGTCGCGGCCCGCTCCGAGGCGTTCCGCCAGGGGCTCCGCGAGCTCGGGTACGTGGAGGGGAAAAATATCATTATCGAGTATCGAGCGGAAAAACTCGATCGCATCCCCGCGCTCGCGGCCGAGCTGGTGCGCTTAAAGGTCGACGTGATCGTTACGGGTGGGGCGACAAACACCCGGGCCGCGAAGGAAGCGACGAAGACGATCCCCATCGTCATGTCCCAGGATCCCGATCCCGTCGGGAACGGGTTCGTGGCCAGTCTGGCGCGACCCGGTGGAAATATTACCGGGTTATCCTCCCTGAGCGCGGACTTATCCGGAAAGAGGCTGGAGCTGCTCAAAGAAATCCTACCCAAGCTCTCGCGCGTGGCCGTTCTCGGGACTTTAACCAACACGGGCAACGCGCAACAGTTAAGAGAAACGGAACTCGCCGCAGGAACGTTTGGAGTGCAGCTTCAATACCTGGACATACTAGGCCCCAAGGATATTGAGACCGCGTTCCGGGAGGCGGGCAAGGGTCGCGCCGGCGCAGTCCTCGTGCTGACCAGCTCCGTCACCAATTCTCATCATCCGGAGATTGCAACGCTTGGAGTAAAAAGCCGGCTCCCGGTGATAGGGGCCAGGGCAGAAGCCGTGGAAGCCGGGGGCCTTATGAGCTACGGCGTGAGCATTACCGACTTGGACCGGCG
>DASWFA010000062.1:0-3713 GCA_036394475.1 Binatia bacterium | reverse complement strand
CAAGCTGAACCAGGACGGCGGCTCCGGACGGGACTCGCGCCGCGCGGCGATAGAAAACGAGGCGCGCGAGCTTTCGGTGCGCTATAAAACCGCGTCCGCCGCCGAGAAGGTCCAAATCGACCGGCGCGCGGGAGAGCTGCTGCGCCAGCTGGGCAACTGAGACGCGCCCCGCAGTTTACAAGCTCCGACGTGAGGGGAGATTCCATGAAAGCGGAGCGCGAATGAGAAGGCTTCTCGTTGGTTTTGGCTTGATCGCCGCCGCGCTGTTTTTTTCCTCCGCGGCCGGCGCCGACCAGATCACGGCGATCCAAGTCGCCCCGGCCTCTCCGCAAGCGGGACAAAACGCAACCGTCACGCTTCAGGGTCTGGGCACCTGCAGCGGCCTGGTGTTCGACTGGGGCGACCAGAGTCCGACCTACTCGCACGGCAATCAGTTCACTTTGCCGTTCCCGCTGCCGTCGCATACCTACGTCAACGCCGGGAGCTACACGCTCACGGTCACCGGCGTCAACGGCTGTGTGGGCAAGAACAAGCAAACGAGCATCACGGTGGCGAAGAAAACGACGGTGGGCATCATCGATCTTTGCAAGAAGGTGGATTGCACAGGCCTGTTAGGCTCCCAGGGCAACCCCAAAATCGATTTGAACTTTCCTCTCGCCATCCAGCCTCGGATCGACAGCCTGGTTTCCTTCTCCGACTTCACGCCGGGAGCGAATATCGTTATCGGCGGCGCCGGGTTCGGGAGCAAACCCGGCGCTCTCGTCATGGCGGGGCTGCTGGGAGGCGGTAATAATTTAACGGCGCTTCCTTACATCGGGGCTGTGGCCCTGCAAATCGTCTCGTGGAACAACACGCTGATCGCCGCGAACATCCCGAGCTACCTCACCGGCGTGGTGGACCAGCAGGTCAAATTCTATGTCCTCATGCCGGACAAGAAGACCAGGAGCAACGACACCCAAGCGGTCAATTTCGTGGCGGCGCGCGAAGTCGTAAAGCTCGGGCCGACGGACCCCGCCGTGGCCCTCGTTTCCTGCGGCACCGACTCCAACTCGGATTACTGCAACGGCTGGATCGATCCCAACGACTCCGGCACGGATTACGTCTACTATAAGAATTCCACATTCAACGGGACCCATTTGAACTGCTGGGCTTGCGTCGGCGACGACGTCGGCTCGGACGTCTACCGCGTGAAGGTCGTCAACGGCTGGGTCCTGGACCATATCGATTGGTATATGGAAGTATCGGCGCTCGGCGAAGCCTCCGCTCAGTTGACCACGCCCTTTCCGGCGGGCGGGAGCTCGTGGCAGGCGTCCGTCGATTGGATGGCCACGTCCGACGATTGGGTGTCCTACGCGGTGGATGTGGTCATCGTCGGCCCCAGGGGCGTCCCCCACCACTGAAACCCGCCCGACGCACCGCTGTCCGAGGCGCGCGCGGATAGTTTTCCCGCCCTTCCGCCCGGGCGCGCTCCCTTGCAAAACGCCGACGCAAGGGAATATGCTTCAACCGGAGTCTTTTCATGTTCCGGAGAATCGACCACCTCGCGATTCACGTCGCCGATCTTAAGCGCTCGGTGGAATTTTACGAGCGGCGCCTCGGCTTTAAAAAATATTTCTCGCACCAGGCGGCCGGCGGGATGGAGATCGCCTATTTAAAGCTCGGCGACACGGTTCTCGAGCTGACGCACAAGGCCGACGGCCCGATGAAGGGTTTTCATTTTTGCCTGGAGGCGGAGGACTTCGACGCCGCCGTGGCCGGACTCCAGGAGAGCGGCGTGGAGATGGCGCGGGCGCCGCACGATACGCCGGCGCGCGCCCCGCGCGAGCAGGGCTGGCGCCGGGCGGTGTTCTACGGGCCGGACGGAGAACAGATAGAGCTCAGGGGCTGAGCTCAATCTTAAATTTTGAGTTTTGAATTATGAATTTAAACTCAAAATTCAACATTCAAAATTCTTTGGAGGTCCCATGGCCGACCAGTCGTCTACGATCCAAGTAACCTGCCCCTGCTGCGGCTCGACGCTCACGGTCGACCCCGCGATGGCCGCGGTCCTGGAGCACAAGCTCCCGGCGAAGCCTCCGGTCGTCGCGCACCTGAAGGACGCCGTCCAGCACGTGAGAGAAGAGGCGACGCGCCGGGACGAAAAATACCAGCAGATCGCCGAGGCGGAAAAAAACAAGGGCAAGCTGCTGGACCGCAAATTTCAGGAGCTGCTCAAGAAGGCCAAAGAAGAGCCGGTCACCAAGCCGCTCAAGGACATCGATCTGGACTGACGGCATTTTTAGAAACAGGCTCCGTCCCCGCCGCCGGCTTTTTCCCGATGAACCGCCTCGGAACCGTTTTCCTCCTCGCGCTTTTTCTCTGCGCCGCCGCCGTCTCCGCCCGGGGCGCGGGGCCCGAGCCGGCCGTCCGGCGCGTCATCATCGTCTCCGTGGACGGGCTCCTGCCCGCCTCCTACACGGCGCCGGACGCGCACGGCCTCGCGGTGCCGACGCTCCGCGAGATGGTCCGGAGCGGCGCCTGGAGCGAAGGGGCGCGCTCGGTTTTTCCGACCATCACCTACCCCGCCCATACGTCGATCGCCACCGGCGTGAATCCCGGCGCGCACGGCATCGTCTCCAATCTGGTCTTCGATCCGCTGGGTAAAAATCAGCAGGGGTGGCGCTGGTACGCGGAGGACATCCGCGCGCCGGCGCTCTGGGGCGCCGCGCTGGCGCGCGATTTGACCGCCGCGCTCGTCTGGTGGCCGGCGACCGTCGGCGCGCGCGCGACCGCGCTCGTGCCGGAGTTCTGGCGCGCGGGGGCCGCGGAGGACTTGAAGCTCGTCCGCGCGCTCTCGACGCCGGGAATCCTCGACGCCGTGGCGGCGCGCTTTCCGGGCTTCGCCGCCGGCCTGACGCCGCCCGCGGTCCGGGACGAAGCGCTCACCGACATCGCCGTGCATCTGATCGAGAGCCTAAAGCCCCATCTCCTCCTGCTCCATCTGCCCCGCGTGGACCACGAGGAGCACGCCGCCGGGCCGTTCAGCGCGCGCGCCAACGCCGCGACCGAGGTCGCGGACCGCGAGATCGCCCGCCTGATCGCCGCGGCCAAGAGCGCCGGCGTCTGGGACGAGACCGCGCTCATCGTTCTCTCCGATCACGGCTTCGCCCGCATCGCGAAGAGCGTGCGCCCGGGCGTGCTGCTGGCGAAAAAAGGGCTGGTGACGGTCAATCAACAGAACCGGCTCACCGATTGGAAGGCCGCCCTGTCGGTGACCGGCGGCTCGGGCTACGTTTACGTGAAGGACCCCGACGACGCGGCGACGCGGAAGGCGCTGCTGGAGATCTATCCGCCGCTGGAGAAAGACCCGGCGAGCGGCATCCGGCGCGTCTACCGGCAGGAGGAGATCCGCGCCAAAGGCGGCGACCCGGCCGCCTTTCTGGCGCTGGAATGCGCCGACGGCTTCGAGATGGGGGACCGCTACCGGGGTGACTACATCGTGCCGGCGCTTTTCGCCGCCACCCACGGCTACGACCCGGAGCGGCCCGAGATGCAGGCGTCGCTTTTGATTTACGGCCCGGCGATCGCGCCGGGAAAGATCGAGCGCGCCCGGCTGATCGACGTGGCCCCGACGGTGGCGCGCTGGCTGGGATTGAAAATGGACAAGACGGAAGGCGCGGCGCTGCCGGTCGCTCTCAGGGCGCCGCCGCGCTAGTGGAGATGATCCCTACGGC
>DASWFA010000061.1:0-7008 GCA_036394475.1 Binatia bacterium | reverse complement strand
GAGATCGAAAAAATGTTCGACGCGACCAAAATCATTTTTGAAAAAATGCTGAAGCTCCTGAAGCCCGGCCTCGCGTTCGGCGAGGTCGTGGCCTTTTACCAGGACGAAGTCGCCGCGGCGGGCTACGAGCCGGGCGACGCGCTCATGCACGGGCGCGGGCTGGGCGAGGACGCGCCGATGCTCTTCGGCGGCGTGAGAGACTTTCCCGAGAAGGAACAGAGATTGAAGGAAGGCCACGTCTTCATCCTCAAGCCGGCGGCGAAGAAGGGGATGATGCGCGACTCGATCCGCGCCGGCGACACCGTGGCGATCGAGCAGGGCGGCGCGCGCCGGCTGGGCAAGCGGCCGCTGGAGTTTTTAACCTTATAGTTTCCTCCTTCTATTGAACGCCCGCTTGCACATACCGCCGTCGCCTCGCGGCGCGAGTTTTCGGCCGCGGCCGATAGACCGGAGAGCCGGCGTCCGGTCGAAGAGCCCGCGCATCCGGCGCCGGCGGCGGGAATAAGCGCGGACCCATGGCGCGGGCTCGGAGAGCGGGCGGCGGCTTGAAGGTCGACGGGGGAAGAAGAAATTGATGTCCCGGCTCAAGCTCCGCCTCGACGCCCGCTTTTTCCTCCTCCTCGCCGTCGCCGCGGTCGTGGTCTACCTGACGCTCGTCCCCATCCTGATGATCGTCTACGGCAGCTTCCGCGACGCGCCGCCGGGCGCGCCGGGCGGCTTCACGCTAAAAAACTACGTCCAGGCGTTCGGCAACGCCCATCTCTACCGCTCGTTTTTAAATTCCCTCGTCTTCGCGCTCGGCGGCGGCAGCCTCGCCTTCGCCATCGGCTCTTTCCTCGCCTGGACCACCGAGCGGACCAACACGCCGTGGAAGGCGCTCGTCTACGCCGCGGTGTTCGTCGAGATCATGATTCCGGGCGTGCTGGAGAGCATCTCGCTCGTGCTGCTGTTCAGCCCGACGATCGGCCTGGTCAACCTCTACGCGATGGGGATTTTCGGCCTCGCCGCGCCGCCGTTCAACGTCTACAGCATGGGCGGGATGATCTGGGCCTTCGGCGTCAGCAGCTTCGCCACGCCGTTTTTATTGATGGCCGCGGCGTTCCGCGCCATGGACCCGGCGCTGGAGGAGGCGGCGATCGTCTCCGGCTCGGGCCTGTTCCGCACCGCCGGTAACGTCACGCTCCGGCTCGTGCTTCCCGCCATGCTGGCGGCCTGGCTGCTGCTCTTCATCCGCGGCCTGGAGACTTTCGAGGAGCCGACCGTGCTGGGGCTCCCGGCGGGGATCACCGTGCTCGCGACCGAGATCTATCTCGCCGCGCGCGAGGTGCCGACCAACTACAACCTCGCGGCGGCGTTCTCGATGCTCTACCTGCTGCTCGCGATCGGCGGCCTCGGGGTCTATTTCGCCGCCACGCGCGCGGCGGAGAAGTACGCCGTCATCACCGGCAAGGGCTTCCGCCCCTTCGTCATCGATCTCGGCCGGTGGCGCTACGCGACGCTCGCGCTGGCGCTCGCGCTCCTCGCGCTCGTCCTTTTCATGCCGCTGGCGGTCGTCCTCTACGCGTCGTTTCTACCCTGGTACGCGCCGCCGTCGGCCCAGATGTTCGGCCTCATGTCGCTCGACAACTACCGCTGGCTGCTGCACTACGAGTCGATCCTCGAGGCCTTCCGCAACAACCTGGTCGTCGGCCTCGGCAGCGCGACGCTGGCGGTCTCGCTCACCGCCGTGGTCTCCTGGATCGCGCTCCGCACGCGGATCCCGGGGCGTAGGGTGCTCGACGCGCTCGCCTTTTCGCCCATCGCCTACCCGGGCATCGTCTTCGGCCTGGCGCTCATGTGGGTCTACCTGACGCTGCCGCTCCCCGTCTACGGCACGCTGTGGATTCTCGTGATCGGCTATGTTACCAAGTACATGCCCATCTGCATGCGCGCCTGCAGCGCTGCGCTGACGCAGGTCCATAGAGAGCTGGAGGACGCTTCCGAGGTAAGCGGCGCTTCATGGTGGTTCACCTTTTCGCGGGTCCTGGCGCCGCTCATCCTGCCGGGCATGTTCGTCGGCTGGGTCTACGTGCTCACGCTGACGTTCAAGGTCCTCTCCCTCCCCGTGCTGCTGGGCCACGCGGGCACCGAGATGATCCCGGTCTTGATCTTCGATCTCTACGAGGGCGGGCAGTATACGAAGCTGAACGCGCTCGGCGTCGTGGTCGTCGTCCTGGTGACGATTATAAGTTTGATTGCGAGACGGGTCACCCGAGGCTTCGGCCTGGAGCAGGCTTGATATGATTCGAGTGAAAAATCTTCGCAAAGCCTTCAAGACGCAGGAGGGCGGGGTGGCGGCGCTCGCCGGCATCGACTTCGAGGTCAAGCCGGGGAGCTTCTTCACCCTGCTGGGGCCGTCGGGCTGCGGCAAGACGACGACGCTCAGAAGCGTCGCCGGCCTGGAGCGGCCCGAAGAGGGCGAGATCACGATCGGCGACCGCAAGGTCTTCTCCTCGGCAGAGGGGATCTTCGTCCCGGGCAACAAGCGCGAGATCGGCATGGTCTTCCAGTCCTACGCGATCTGGCCGCACATGACGGTTTTTAAAAACGTCGCCTATCCCCTGAAAGCCAAATACCGGCCGCGCGCCGAGATCAAGGAAAAGGTCGACAAGGCGCTGAAGCTCGTCGGCCTCGAAGATCTCGGCGACCGCCTGGCGCCGCGCCTCTCCGGCGGGCAGCAGCAGCGCGTCGCGCTCGCGCGCGCGCTCGTCGGCGAGCCCAGCGTGCTTTTGCTCGACGAGCCGCTGTCGAATCTCGACGCCAAGCTCAGAAACCAGATGCGCTGGGAATTGAAAGAATTGCAGCGCCGCCTCGGGACCACGACGCTCTACGTGACGCACGACCAGATCGAGGCGCTGGCGATCTCCGACGAGATCGCGCTCATGAACCGGGGGCGGATCGTCCAGATCGGCACGCCGCGCGAGATCTACGCCAGCCCGGTGAACGAGTTCGCCGCCGATTTCATCGGCGCGGCCAACATCGTCCGCGGCCGGCTCGCGGGCCCGCCGGACGAGCGCGGCCGGGCGCGCGTCGAGACGCCGCTCGGGACGCTCGTGGCGACCGAGAAATGGCGCGGCGGCGCGACCGGAAAAGACGGGCCGGACGTGCTGGTCGCCTTCCGGCCCGAGCAGGTGGCGATCTTCACCGAGGGCGCGCCCGCCGCGAGCGAAAACGTCCTCAAAGGCGAACTCCAGGGCTTCACCTATCTCGGCGAGTCGACCGAGCTGCACGTGCTCGTCGGCGGCCAGAAGATCCAGGCGAAGGGCGAGCCCAACATGGCGCTCGAGCGCGGCGCCGCACTGTACCTCCACATTCCCATAGAAGACTGCCTTATCATCCGCGGCGGCGACTAGGCCGGTCCCGCCGAATTTACTCATTTTCCTTCGCGCATGGCTCCGCGCATATTCCCTCATGGATACCCTGTGGTAAGATAGCCTGACCATGGGCTCGGTTTATCTCGCCGGCGCCGGCATGACGAAATTCGGCAAGAGCGCGGACACGCTGGTCGAGCTTTTCGCGGCGGCGGCCCTCGCCGCGCTCTCGGCGTCGCCGGTCGAGGAGGTGGACGCGCTTTACCTCGGCGCGATGAACCCGGAGGAGTTCACCGGGGAGAGCAACATCGCGGCGCAGGTCGTCGAGGCGCTGGGCGTCTCGGGGGTGCCGGCGCTCCGGGTCGAGACCGCCTCTTCCGCCGGCGCGGCGGCGGTGCACGCCGCCTGCCAGGCCGTGGCCTCGGGCTATTACCGCAGCGTGCTCGTGCTGGGCGGCGAGAAGATGACCCATCTCAGCACCAGCGCCGCCACGCGCATCCTGGCGGAGGTCATCGAGCAGCAGGAGCGCCGCTGCGGCGCGACGATGCCGGCCCTGGCGGCGATGATCACCGAGCGCTACCGCCAGCGCTACCGCCTCTCGCGCGCCGAGCTCGAGCGCGCGCTCTGCCGCGTGGCGATGAAAAATCACCTGAACGGCGCGCACAACCCGTTCGCCCAGTTTCAAAAGCCGATCACCAGGGAAATGTACCTGGCGAGCAAGCTTGTTTCGACGCCGCTCCGGCTCTATGATTGCTCGCCCATGACGGACGGCGCGGCGGCGGTGATTTTGACGGCGGAGAAGACGGACCTGGTCGTATCCGGCCTCGGCCAGGGGACCGGCCCCGCGGGCCTGAGGGAAAGAAAATCCTTTACCTCGTTCGACGCCACGCGGATCGCGGCCGAGCGCGCCTACCGCATGGCCGGCCTGCTGCCCAAACAGATCGACTTCGCCGAAGTCCACGACGCCTTCACGCCGTTCGAGATCATCAGCACCGAAGACCTGGGCTTTTTCCCCGCGGGCAAAGGCTGGCAGGCGGCGGAGGCGGGGAAGACCGCCGCCGACGGCGAGCTGCCGGTCAACCCTTCGGGCGGCCTCAAGGCGCGCGGCCACCCGGTCGGGGCGAGCGGCGTGGCGCAGATCGTCGAGGTGGCCGGGCGGCTCCGGGGCGGCGGCGGGATCAAGCTCAAGCGCGAGCCCCGGCGCGCGCTGGCGCAGAGCACCGGCGGGCTCGGCGCGAACAATCTCGTCACCATCGTCGAGCGCGCGGACGCGGCCAGGACGCAAAACGGCTGGGCGCCGCCGCCGCCCGCCCGCGCCAAGCCGCGCCGGCAAAAAACCGCCCCCGCCGACGCGGGCGGGGAGGGCACGATCGAGACCTTCACCGTCCTCTACGTCACGCCCGACGGCTTTCTCCCGCCGCTGGCGCTGGCGCTCGTCCGCAGCCGCGCCGGCGACCTCGTCATGGCGCAGGGCGAGGACGTCGCCCATTTGAAAATCGGCCGCGAGGTCTATCTGCGCCGGCTCGACGGCGGCTACGTCTTTACGGTAAAAAGCCACCTGCGCCAGGTGCAGGAGGCGCTGAAAGAGCTGGTGCGCGGGCTGCCCGCGCTGGCCCATAAAACGCGCCGCCGCAAGGAGGAGGTCCGGTGATCGGCAGGGGAGAAGAGCGGGCCGAAAAGCGCTTCCGCTCGCTCACGCGGCTCATCGCCGAGGAGCTGAAGCGGGCGATCTCCGCCGGCAAGTTGAAGCCGGGGGAGAGACTCGCCGAAGAGTCGCTGATGGCCTCGCTCAGCGTGAGCCGCGTGCCGCTGCGCGAGGCGCTCCGGCGCCTGGAGTCCGAGGGCTACGTGACTTTTTTGCCCGACGAGCAGGTGGCCGTCAGCAAGCCGACCGTGGAGGAGATCCAGGACTATTATTCGATCGCCAGCGTGCTCGAAGGCTTGGCGGCCAAGCTCGCGGTCGCGCGCGCCCGGCCGGAGGAGATCGACCGGCTCCGCGAGCTGCACCAGCTGCTGCGCCAGGCCACCAGGGAAAAAGACGCCGAGCGCTACTTCGAGGCGAACAGCCGCTTTCACCGCTTTATCGCCGAGCTGGCCGGCAACGAGCGGCTTTACCGGCTGATCGACCAGATGCGCCGCGAGATCCGGCGCACCCGCACGCTGGCGCTCCACCTGCCCGGGCGGCTCGAATACTCGATGCGCGAGCACGACCAGATCCTCGACGCCTTCCTCAAAAAAAATCCCGAGCTGGCGGAGGCGACGGTCATCAAGCATCTCCACAACCACATGGAGGCGCTCAAGGGCATGCTCGGCGCGACCGGCGCGCCGGACCGGGGAGAGCCGCCAGCGCCGCGAGGATCACCGCCCCCGCGAGGATCAAAAACCGATGGGTGATCTGCTCGAAGTGCGCGGCCTCAAGACTTACCTCGACACCTCGATGGGCGTGGTCAAGGCGGTGGACGGCGTTTCGTTCGACATCAAAGAAGGCGAGACGGTGGCGCTGGTGGGCGAGAGCGGCTGCGGCAAGACGATGACCGCGCTCTCGATCATGCGCCTCATCCCGCGGCCGCAGGCCGCCATCGAGGGCGGCGCGGTCCGCTTTCAGGGGCGCGACCTGCTCAAGCTCGACGACGAGGAGATGCGCCGCATCCGCGGCGCCGAGATCGCGATGATCTTTCAGGAGCCGATGACGTCGCTCAACCCGGTGCTCACGATCGAGCGGCAGCTGACCGAGACGCTGGAGGCGCACGGCGAGATCTCCCGCGCGGCGGCGCGCGCCCGCGCGCTCGAGCTGCTCGAGCTGGTCGGCATCCCCGACCCGGTCCGCCGCCTGGGCGAGTACCCGCATCAGTCGAGCGGCGGCATGCGCCAGCGCGTGATGATCGCGATCGCGCTGGCCTGCCGGCCGAGGCTCATCCTGGCGGACGAGCCGACCACGGCGCTCGACGTGACCATCCAGGCGCAGCTCCTCGAATTGATGCGGGGCTTGAGCCGGCAGTTCGGCGTCGCGCTGCTCATCATCACGCACAACTTGGGCGTCGTGGCGCGCTACGCCGACCGCGTCAACGTGATGTACGCGGGGAAGATCATCGAGAGCGGCCCGGCGGCGGAGATTTACCGCGACCCGCGCCATCCCTACACGATCGGCCTGCTCCACTCGGTGCCGCGCCTCGACCAGCCGCGGAAGTCCCGGCTCGATCCGATCGAGGGCCATCCGCCCGACCTGTGGGACCTGCCGCCCGGCTGCAGCTTCCGGCCGCGCTGCAAGCTCGCCGTCGAGCGCTGCGCCCGCGAGGTCCCGCCGCTCGAACGGATTCAAGACGGCCATCAAGCCGCCTGCTGGGTCGCGGAAAGCTTGCAAAACAGGAGTCTCTAGTTTCAAGTCTCTGGTTTCAAGTTATGAATACCGAGTCGACTGCCCGAAACCCGAAACCCGAGACTCGAAACGCATTGGTCGAGGTGCGCGGCCTCAAGAAATATTTCCCGATCCTGAGCGGCGGCCTGCTCGCGCAGCGCGTGACCGGCTGGGTGAAGGCGGTCGACGGCGTCGACTTCTCGATCCGGCGCGGCGAGACGCTCGGCCTGGTCGGCGAGTCCGGCTGCGGCAAGACGACCGCCGGGCGCGCGGTGATCCAGCTCGACCGGCCGACTGCCGGCA
>DASWFA010000060.1:0-7429 GCA_036394475.1 Binatia bacterium | reverse complement strand
CTCGGCGATCTGGGCGATCTTCGCCATCATCTGGTTCGGCATCTCCAACGCGACGACGATTTTCGTCGTCTTCATGACCGCCATGCCGCTCATCATCACCAACGTCTGGCAGGGAACGCGCGCGGTCAACGCCGATTTCATCGAGCTCGCCCGGGTGCTGCGCATGCCGGACTGGAAGGTGATGACCAAAATCTACCTGCCGTCGATCCTGCCGTTCTTTTTTTCCGGCGCGCGGCTCGCCTTCGGCTTCGGCTGGCGCGTCTCGCTGGTGGCCGAGACCATCGGCTCGTCGAGCGGGGTCGGCTACCGGCTGCGCCAGGCGGCGGACCTGATCCGCACCGACCAGGTTTTCGCCTGGACGCTGACGCTCGTCATTCTGATGGCGGCGCTCGAAATGGGCGTTTTGACGCCGCTGGAAAACCATCTCTTCCGCTGGAAAAAAGAGGCCGAGCCGCAATGAGCGATACGGGACTTCAAGCGGCCGAACAGCCGTGCGCTCCGGCGGGCGCGGGCGCGCCGGCGATCAGCCTCGCGGGCGTCGGCAAGAGCTTCCCCGGGCCGAACGGCGCGCCGCTCGAAGTCCTGAAGGACGTCGATCTGACCGTCGCCGAGCACGCGATCGTGGGCCTGCTCGGCGCGTCGGGCGCGGGGAAGAGCACGCTGCTCAACATCATCGCCGGCATCGTCAAGCCCGACCGCGGCCGCGTTTGCATCTGCGGCGCCCCGAGCGAGGAGCTGAACGACTGGTGCGCCGCGAGCTACATGTTCCAGGAGGACCGCCTGCTGCCGTGGCGCACCGCGCTCCGGAACGTGGAGTTCGCGCTGGAGGCCGGCGCGACGCCCAAGGCGGAGCGCGCCCGCCGCGCGCGCGAGGCGCTCGGGCTCGTCGGCTTGAGCCCGTTCGAGGACGCGTTTCCGTACCAGCTCTCCGGCGGCATGCGGAGCCGCGTCGCGCTCGCCCGTAGCCTCGTCACCGAGCCGCGCATCCTCCTGATGGACGAGCCGTTCTCGCGCCTCGACGCGCAGACGCGCGCCCAGATGCACGCGGAGCTTTTGCGCATCCATCGCATGCGGCCGATGACGGTCGTTTTCGTGACCCACGACGTCGAGGAAGCCGTCATCCTCGCGGACCAGGTGGCGGTGATGTCGCCGCGGCCCGGCACGATCCGGGAGGTGGTCCCGATCGCGCCGCCGCGCCCGCGCGACGTCACGCAGCCGGAGGTGGCGGGCTATATTAAAAAATTGCGCGCTCTGATTTAACAAAGTAAAAAGCATGCCCCGAGCGAAGTCGAAGGGGCAAAAGTAAAATAGAAACGGAGACAACGGATGAAGGCGATCAAATGGATGGTTGCGGCATTTTTTCTGTTCGCGGCATTTGCGCCGAACACGCTCTTCGCCCAGAAGATGAAAGTCGGCTACTGGACCAGCGGCTTCAGCCTGGGCTTCGGCACGGTGATGGAGCAGATGAAGTTCGCCGAGAAAGAGGGGCTCGCGGTCGAATGGGTCCGCTTCGGCGAAGTCAACGGGCCGACGCGCGCGATCGTGTCGAACGCGATCGACCTCGCCTTCGCCGCTCCGTCCACCAACTCGATCGGCATCGCCGCCGACGGCGTGCCGGTCAAGATCGTGCTCGCGACGCAGATCGCCGAGGCCCAGGTGGTCGTCCTCGACGGCTCGCCGATCAAGGCGATGGCCGATCTGCGGGGCAAGAAGATCGGCATGTCGCCGCCGGGGAGCGCGACGCACGCGCTCACCACGGCGATTCTCGAGAGGAACTTCGGCGTCAAGCCGGGCGAATATTCCGTCGCGCCGGGCAACGAGGCGCAGCTGGCGCAGTTTCTCACCCAGAAGGACATCGACGCCGGCGTGCTCCGCTCGGTGACGCTGGCGCAGATGAGCGAAACCAAGCTGCGCCGGCTCGCGAGCGTGGTGGACGAATGGAAAAAGCTCACCAAAAGCGGCGCGCCGCCGATCCTGGCGGTGACGATCGTCTATAACAGCTACCTCGACAAGAACCGGGACGCCGTGGCGAAGTTCATCGCCGCGACGCGCGCCGCGCTCCAGTACGGCTCGAAGAACAAGCCGCGCGTCGCCGAGATGCTCGAGAAGGCGGCCAACATGAGCCCCCAGGACGCCCGGGCCTACGCCGAGCAGTGGGACAACGCCTACATCGCGAGCTTCGAGCCCGAGGACATCGCCTCGCTCAAGCGCATGTACGAGGTCGTCCAGGCGACCGGCGGGGCGAAAAACCCCGCCCCCGACGGCGCCTTCGATCCGGGGCCGTACAACCTTTCCAAAAAGATAAAATAGCCGGCGGCGCACGTTGTGAAATAATTCCGCGCCGCCGAAATGGAGCTCCCATGAGTAAATTCAAGATAGAAGTGCACGACCGCCTGCAGGAGTGGGTGGCGGAGGAAAAGGGTTATTTCAAAGACGAGGGCCTGGACTACGAATTCGTCGTGCATAAGCGCGACGCCGCGCTCGCCCCGCTGCTCGCCGGGGGAGCGTCCGAGATCAAGCGCGGCGCCACGGAGTTCCTGGTGGAAGGCCGGGGCGGAGACGTCAGCTGCGCCTGCCAATGGGCCGTGGATATCGCCGCGGCGAGCCGCCACGGAAAGCTTTGGCCCAAGGCGTATATGATCACGCCCGCGGCCGTCTACGTCCGGCCCGAATCGTCCGTCCGGAAGATCGAAGACCTCGCCGCCGTCGAGATCGCCGTCGGGCACCGGTCGGGGTCGCACTTCTCGGCCCTGGAGAGGCTGGAGCCGTTTCTCGGCCGGGAGCGCATCCGGCTCACTTTCAAGGGCAGGCGCGACATGCGTCTCGAAGACCTGCTGGAAGGGAAGGTCGAGGCGGCGAACATCATCGGCTTTCAGGTCTATCTGGCCGAGCAGCGCGGCATGCGAAAAATCCTCGACACTACTTTCATCGTCGGCTTTCTCGTCGGCAACGAAACGCCGGCCGGGGAGCTGGAAAAGTATTTCCGCGCGCTCGGCAAAGCCCAGCGGGATATCGACATCGACCCCGCGCCCTATAAGCGCTACTACCTGAACCACTTGAAGGAGCCGCTCCGGAGCCTGGCGGACTATCGGGCCTTCGGCCCGGGCGAGCGCATCGTTTTCGAGCCGTACACCCCCGAGATGTACGACCGGGCGGTGGCGTGGATGACCTCCTGGGGCCTCAACGGCGAAATGGGCGGGGTCGTCGATTATTCCGGCGCCGCGTTCTCGGGCGCCTAGGGGTTCCGCCTTCGCTCCGGGCGGAATCTACGCCGCGAGCACTTCGCCGCAGCCGCGGCAGGTGCGGAGCGCGGCGTCGGAGCGGATCTTGTCGGTGGCGGTCTTGACGGCGTCGCTCGGGTCGTCGAAGCGCACGGAGGTCTCGTAGAGCTTGGCGCCGCACTTCTCGCAGAACCAGGCGAAAAGATCGATCTCGCCCGGATGGCGCTTTCGCTCCACGACGAACGTCCAGGAGCCGCCCTGCCGCCGCGGCGAATGGGGAACCTGCGCCGGCAGGAGGAAAAGCTCGCCCGGCCTGAGGACGGCGACCTCGATTTTATTCTCCGGCGTCATGTAGTGGAGGGAGAGCTCCCCCTCGAGCTGGTAAAAAATTTCGTCGCCCGGGTCGATGTGAAAATCCTTCCGGCTGTTCGGCCCGCGCGTGACGAAGGCGATGAAATCCGAGTCCTCCCAGATCACGCGCCGCTGGCCCCAGTCGCCGCGGTTCTCGTCGATCCACTGCTTCAAATTGAAATTTTTTAAATGGGGAAACATGGGCGCCTCCGTCCGGCTCGTCGAAGTATAGGCGCGGTCTAAGAATCAATTCAAGCGGTGGACTTGATGGTGCGAAAGTTGTATGTGAACCGGGTAAGAAGGAGGAGACGCATGGCCCGTCCGGAAAAAAGAATCAATGCCGCCGAAGGGGGAGTCGCCTACCGCGGGCTGCGCGACTGGATCGCCGAGGTCGAGCGGCTGGGCGAGCTCGTGAAGATCGACGGCGCCCACTGGGACCGCGAGATGGGCGCGACGACGCAGCTCCTGACGCAGACGAGCAAGGGCAAGGCGCCGGCGATCCTCTTCGACGAGGTGCCGGGCTATCCCAAAGGCTTCCGCACGCTTTACGGCCAGTTCTCCTCGATCAAAAGAGTCGCGCTGACGCTCGGGCTCTCGCTCGAATACGAGCGCAAGGCGGACGTCGTCAAGGCCTACCACGAGCGCATGCGGGGCATGAGCTACTTGAAGCCCAGGTTCGTCAAGCACGGCCCGATTCTGGAAAACGTCCTCGAAGGCGACCAGGTCGACGTATTAAAATTTCCCGTGCCGATCCACCACGAGCGCGATCAGGCGCGCTACGTCGGCACCGCCGACATGTGCATCACCAAGGACCCCGACGAGGACTGGTACAATTTCGGCGCCTACCGCTGCCAGGTGTACGACAAAAAAACGATCGGCTGCCAGATCACCGAGGGCAAGCACGGCCGTATCCACCGCGACAAGTATTTCGAGCGCGGCCAGAGCTGCAAGTTCGCCGTCGTGTGCGGCCAGGACCCGCTGCTCTACATGCTCTCGGCGAGCCCGCTGCCGCGCGGCGTTTCCGAGTACGATTTCGCCGGCGGCCTCCGGGGCGAGCCGGTGGAGGTCGTCAAGGGGCCGTACACCGGATTTCCCATTCCGGCCGACGCCGAGATCGTGATCGAAGGCGAAGCGGTTCCGGGGAACAACAAGCCCGAAGGGCCGTTCGGCGAATGGATGGGCTACTACTCCGACGACGTCGTGCCGCGGCCGTACATCGACGTGAAAACGGTGCTCTACCGCAACGACCCGATCCTCACCTGCGCGCCGCAGCACAAGCCGGTGGACGAGACCGGGCTGCTCAAGGGCATCGCCGGCGCGGCCGAGATCTGGCACGCGCTCGAAGCCTGCGGGCTCCCGGAGATCCTCGGGGTGTGGAACCACGAGGGCGGGCCGGCGACGCGCTTTACCGCGATCCAGATCCGCCAGCGCTACCCCGGCCACGCGCGCAACGTCCTCCACGTCGCGGCCAACTGCATGGCCGGCGCCTACAACGGCAAATGGACGGTGGTCGTCGACGAGGACATCGATTGCTCGGACCTGGATCAGGTCCTCTGGGCGATGAGCACGCGCTTCGATCCGCTGACCGACGTCGACACCGTCCAGCGGGCCTGGTCGTCGGGGCGCGACCCGATGTTTCTGCCGGGGAATTTCAACAACCGGATTTTGATCGACGCCTGCGTGCCGTACGAGCGGAAGCTCAAGGGAACGTTCCCCACGGTCGTCGACGTGAGCCCTGAATTAAGAGCCAGGCTGAAGGCGAAGTTCGCGAAAATTCTGAGCGGCGTTTGATTGCGAAAAGAGCCGCCCTTCGACGGGGCTCAGGGCGAACGGAGATTTCCTCCTCCTCGTGCTTTCTTTCTGTGGGTCCAGATTCCGTTCGCGCTGAGCTCGTCGAAGCGCGCGTCCCAAAGCTCTGAGAGGAGTCGCCATGTCGTACACGAGCTGGAGAGGGGTCGTCGGCCTCATCAAGCCGACGCATCGCCCCGGGTCGCTGGAGGAGTTCATCCGGCTCCTGCCGGAAGGGATCGGCGTGGTGCCGCTCTACGTCGGCTTCCAGCGCGGCAACGAGGAGGAGTTCCGCGAGGCGCTCCGCGCCTACGAAGAGCGGGTCGAAGAGCTCGTCCGGCTCGGCGTCGATCTCATCCATCCCGAGGGCGCACCGCCCTTCATGGTCCACGGCTTCAAGGGCGAGGCGGAGATCGTCGCGGGGTGGGAAAAAAAGCACAAGGTCCCGATCGTCACCGCGAGCATGACGCAGGTCGAGGCGCTGCGGGCGCTCAAGATCAAAAAATTCGTCGGCGTGACCTATTTCACCGGCACGATCAACGACATGTTCTCCCGCTACTTCCAGGACGCGGGGTTCGACGTCCTGGCGATGGAAGGCATCCCCGTCGCCTTCGAGGACGTCGGGCGGCTGGCGTCCCAGGAGGTTTACGCGCACACCAAGAAAGCCTTCCTGAAGCATCCCGGCGCCCAGGGCATCTACATGCTGGGCTCCGGCTGGCGCACGCTCGATATCATCCACCTCCTGGAAGAAGACCTGCAAGTCCCGGTCGTCCATCCCGTCCCGGCGCGCGTCTGGGCGGTGGAAAAGCGCCTCCACGTGCGCCAGCCCGCCGCGGGCTTCGGCCGCCTCCTGGAAGACATGCCCTAGCGGCCGTCCCGGCGCCGGCCGCGGGCTTTTTCGGGGCCGGCTCCGGCCCGCCGGGGGTCTATTGCCGCGCCCCGGTCGGGCCGTATTGAAAATATCTTTTCCGGTGCTATTCGTTTTCTGACACCGGAAAACGTCGCTGGTCTGTAGTAACGGCAGTAACGGCAACCATGGCCAAGGCAGTTCTCGCAGTCGACGACGAGCACAATTTCCTCGCCCTTTTGATCCGCATCCTGGGGAAGAAGGGCTTCGAGGTCACGACGGCGCCCGGCGGCCCCGAGGCCCTGAAGGCGCTGGAGACGCGCCCCTACGACCTCGCCCTCCTCGACATCCGCATGTCGCCCATGAGCGGCCTCCAGATCCTCGACGAGCTGAAGAGCCGCCAGCCGGCGGTTAAGGTCATCATGATGACCGCCTATCCGACCGAGGAGACGCGGAAGCAGGCCCGGGAAAAAGGCGCCTCGGCCTACCTCACCAAGCCCATCGATCTCGACGATATGATCAAAACGATCGACGCCCTTTTAGCCCATTGACAAAGGAGCTTCATCCGATAAGTTACTACCTCCCGAACTCGTTTATAGAGCAGCTTGGGCCGGTTTTTTTACCTGCCGCGACACGGGAGGGTCCTTCGGAGCGGGCATGAAAAAGCGTTTTAAGAATCTCCTGAAACAGAGCCCGTCCCGGACGCGAAAGAGTCCAGCGCCGCGTCGGCCCGAGTCCCTGCCGAAATCCCCCACCGGCATCCAGGGCCTCGACGAGATCACCTTCGGCGGCCTGCCCGAGGGGAGGCCGACGCTCATCTGCGGCACCGCCGGCTGCGGCAAGACGCTGTTCGGCGTCGAGTTTCTCGTGCAAGGCGCGATCCGGTACGGCGAGACGGGCGTCCTGATGGCGTTCGAGGAGACCGAGGCAGAGCTGGCGAAAAACGTCGCCTCGCTCGGCTACGACCTGAAGGACCTGATCGCGCGGAAAAAGCTCGCGATCGATTACGTCCACATCGAGCGCAGCGAGATCGAGGAGGCCGGCGAGTACGACCTCGAAGGGCTGTTCATCCGGCTGGGCGCGGCGATCGACGCCGTCGGGGCGAAGCGGGTCGTGCTCGACACGCTCGAGGCGATCTTCTCCGGCTTTCCCAATCCCAATATCCTCCGCGCCGAGCTGCGCCGGCTGTTTCGCTGGCTCAAAGCCAGGGGCGTCACGGCGG
>DASWFA010000059.1:0-2832 GCA_036394475.1 Binatia bacterium | reverse complement strand
CCACCCGCCGGCGCGCCGTGACGCCGTGCATCCGCACTTCCGAAAATTCGATCCCCCGCACCCGGTCGAGCAGCGCGCGCTCCTCGTCCGGTCCGGCGAAGCCCGGGCGGTAAATGAATCCTTCCGGCAGATCGGCCATAGTGCAGTCAAGCAAGCCGGCGCCGCGGCCGCAATAGCGCGCGGGCGGCCACTTGACGCGCGCCCGCGATTTCGCCTAACCTAAAGGGACGAATTTTGCGGTTCGGCGAGGCAAGGACGATGATCACACGTGAAGAGAACGAGCGGTTGACCCGGATCGGTCCGGGCACTCCCTGCGGCAACTTGATGCGCCGCTACTGGCAGCCGGTGGCGCTCGCCGAGGAGCTGCCGCCGGGGAGCGCGCCGCGGCCGGTCCGGCACCTCGGCGAAGACCTGGTTTTGTTCCGCGACGGTCACGGACAGCCGGGTCTCCTGGGCCTGCATTGCTCCCACCGCGGCACCGATTTGAGCTATGGCCGGATCGAAGACGGCGGCCTGCGCTGTCTCTACCACGGCTGGCTTTACGATATCCGCGGCCGGGTGCTGGAGCAGCCCGGCGAGCCCGGCGGCGGCGCCCATCGCGGCGAGATCTGCCATCTCGCCTATCCCTGCCAGGAGGCGGGTGGGGTCGTTTTCGCCTACCTCGGGCCGGGCGAGCCGCCGCTGCTGCCGAATTATGAATTCCTGACCCTGCCCGAGGAGTACCGCACCGTCACCAAGGTGCTGAACCACTGCAATTTTCTCCAGAGCAACGAAGGCAACATCGACCCGGTCCACCTGTCGTTCCTGCATCAGTCGCTCGAGGACGCCGACATCCCGCGGCGGCGCGTCGTCGCCGGCAGCGACGAGAGCGACAACGCGCTGCTCGGCAAAGACATCGCGCCGACGATCGAAGTCGAGCTGACCGATTTCGGCCTCCGGATCTACACCACGCGGGCCGCGGCGGCGGGCAAATGCTATCTCCGCATCACCAACCTGATCTTCCCCAACGCCGCCGCCTTCGGCGGCTCGACGATCGGCGAGGGCTATTCCGTCCACTGGCACGTGCCGATCGACGACGGCTCGCACTGGAAGTACATCTTCATGTTCAGCCGCGAGCACCCCCTGGCCGAGCCGCTCCGGAACTGGAGCCGCATCGAGCAGACGCCGGAATACGCCCTCACGCGCAACGCCGGCAACCGGTACCGGCAGGACCGCGGCTCGATGAAAAACAAAACCTTCACCGGCCTGGGGCAGAACTTCCAGGCGCACGACGCCTTCGCAACCGAGAGCCAGGGAGCGGCGCAGGACCGCACCGCCGAGCACCTCGTCTCCTCCGACAAGGCGATCGTCGCGGGCCGGAAGATGCTCTTGAGCGCGATCGCGGACGTCGCCGAGGGGCGCGACCCGCGCGGCGTCGTGCGCGATCCCAAGTCGAACCGCTTCCCCGACCTCGTCGTGCTCTCCGAAGTGGTTTCCGCTGAGACCGATTGCCGCGCCTACATGCGCAAAGTCGCCGCGGAAAACCGCCCGGCCGGCGCAACCGGCAAGTAGGCGCCGGATGAAAGGAGCGGCCATGGCGAGCCGATGGCTCCGGGCGCTGGTTTTTCTCCTGGCTTTTTCTCCCGCGCAGCTCGCCGCCGAGGAGCGGTATCTCATCGCCTACGGCGGCTTCGCCGGCTTTCAATCCCCGATCTGGGCCGCCAAGGACCTGGGCCTGCTCGCCAAGTACGGGCTCGCCGCCGAGACGGTCATGGTGCCCGGCTCGACGCGCGAGATCCAGGCGCTGGTCGGCGGCAGCGTCCACTTCGCCCAGGTCGACGCGGTTACGACGATCAACGCGATCAACCAGGGCGCCGACCTCGTCATCATCTCCGGCTCGCTCAACACGTTCCCCTTCAGCTTCGTGGCGCAAAAAGAGATCCGCCGGCCCGAAGAGCTGGCGGGCAAGAAGATCGGCATCCTGGGCTTCGGCGGCGCCAACGAGCTCGCCGTGGTGCTCGCGCTGAAGGAATGGAACGTGCCGCGCCAGTCGGTCACGATCATCCAGAGCGGCGGCGCCTCGACCCGGCTGCTCGCGCTCTCCACCCGGGCGCTCGACGCCACGGTGCTCGCCTACCCCGAGATCGGCGAGGCGGTGCGCATGGGCATGAACGTGCTCGCCCACATGCGCGACATGAAGACCGCGGCGTTCCCGATGAACGCGATCGTCGTGAGGCGCGCGTTCCTGGAGAAAAACCGCGACGTCGTCAAGCGCTTTCAGCAGGCCTACGCCGAGGCGACGCACCTGCTCCTCACCAGCAAGGAGAAGGCGACCGCCGTCCTCACGCAGCGCATGCAGCAGAAAAATCCCAAGGCGGTGGAGGAGACCTACCAGTACATCGCGCCGAGCTTCTCGTTCCCGACGCGGGTGAGCCAGCAGGGGCTGCGCAACACGCTCGACATGGTCGCGCAGAAGCCCGGCGCCAAGCCGGAGACCGGCCTGGGAAAATTCCTCGACGAGGGGACGCTCGACGAGCTGGAAAAAGAGGGGTTCTTCAAGAAACTGAGGGGGAAGTAGCGTGAAAGATTTTCTGGATTCCCGCTTTCGCGGAGAAGCTTGGATCGCAACCCGCTTGGGCCGGTTTTACGCCATGTTGCAAAATGTTGATTGACCTCGACTATCCCGGCCCGGTCGCCGTCGAGCTGGAGGCGGACAAGACGCTCCTCCTCGTCATCGACATGGAAAACGAGAACGCCCACCCGGACGGCGCGCTTTACATCGGCGCGCCGGTCCAAAAAATAATTCCCAGGATCGCCGGCCTGCTGCATAACGTGCGGCGCGCCGGCGGGCGC
>DASWFA010000058.1:0-6027 GCA_036394475.1 Binatia bacterium | reverse complement strand
CTAGACCAGACGGCGCCTTCTTCAGACTTGCGCCGCCCGCCGTTCTGACCTATTTTAGCTTTCGCTGTCAATCAATCCTTCTGGAGGCGCTTCATGAAAGATTACGAGCCGGTCGAGATCCGCGGCTATTTTCGCGCCTATTCGCACCTGCCCATCTGGGAAGTGCTCGACAAGGCGGGCATCTGGGAAAAGGTCGGCATCAAGATGCGCGGGATGGAATTCTGCGCCAGCCCGCCGGAGGCGGAAGGAGCGCTGTTCGACGGCAAGATCGATTTCATCTCCGGCAACCACATCACGCCCTACGCGCTGGTCGGCCGGGGAAGCCCGATCGTCTGCATCGCCTCGCCGTCGAACAGCGTGCGCGACCGGCTGGTCTCGCGCGAAAAGATCGGCTCGCTCGCCGAGCTGCGGGGGAAGAGGGTCGTGGACCTGGCGTTCGAAGGGCGGGTCGCCGGCTTCAACCATCTCCGCGGCAACCACGCGCTCTATATTCTCCGCGCCGGGCTCAAGCTCGACGACGTCCAGTGGCTCGAGATCGGCGAGGACATAACGCCGGCGTTCAGAAAACAGCAGTTCGAGATGCTCGCGTCGGGGCAGGCGGACGCGGCTTTGATCACCGGCGGCACCGCGCAGTACGAAGAGGCGGGGCTCCACGTCCTCGCGCTCGACCCGATGCCGATGATCAACGGCCCGACGATGACCACCGCGATCACGGCGCTCCGGCGTAAGGACCGGCTCGGCGAGCGCATGGTGAAGGCGCTGGCGCTGGGCATCCATTTCGCGCGCACGCACCGGGAGGAGACCGAAAAGATCCTCGACGGCCTGAGAAAGCGCGAGCCGGAGGCGGCGGGCGTGCGCTACGAGAGCCTGGCGCGCATGCCGGCGAAGCCCTACCCGGCGCTGGAGGCGGTGGCGAACGCCTACGAGCTCTGCCTGATGAAAATCCCCGAGGCGAAAAATTACAGCCCGCTCGCGCTCTGGGACGTCCACTATCTCCGCGAGCTGGACGACAGCGGGTTTATCGACGGATTATACAAATAGGCGAGAGGCAACAGGCGAGAGGAAGATAAAAAGTAGGGGCGGTCCTCTCGAACCGCCCCTACTTAGTTCCGAGCTCGTTGTCTCGCGCCTTCTTTTACCTCGGCGGCGGCCCCGGAGGAGGCAGCCCGTTCTGCGTGTTGCCGCGCTGCCGGTCGTCGGGCGGCGGCGGTTCCTTCTTCTGGGGCGGCAGCTTCCGCGGCTGGTCCTGCTGTTTTTGCTCCTGCTGGGGCTGCCGCTGCTGATCCTGCTGTAGTTGGCGCTGCTTCTGCTGCTCGTCCTGGAGCTGCTTTTGCCGCTCGCGCGCCTGGTCCTGTTTTTGTTTCTCCAGATCGCGCTGTTGCTGCTGGTCCTTTCGCTGTTGCTCTTGCAGCAGCTTTTGCCGCTCGCGCTCCTGGTCCTGTTTCTGGCGCTCCAGATCCTTCTGCTGCTGGTCATCCCTGCGCTTCTGCTCCTGGAGCTGTTTCTGCCGGTCCTGATCCTGCTGCTTTTGCAGCCGTTCCTGGTCCTGCTGTTTGCGCTCCAGGTCTTTGCGCTGCTGGTCCTGGTCTTTCTGCTGCTGGTCGTCCCTGCGCTTCTGCTCCTGGAGCTGTTTCTGCCGGTCCTGGTCCTGCTGCTTCTGCAGCCGGTCCTGGTCCTGCTGTTTGCGGTCCAGGTCCTTGCGCTGTTGGTCCTGGTCTTTCTGCTGCTGTTGCTGGAGCTGCTTTTCGTCTTTCTGGCGATCGCGCTCCTGCTGCTTTTGCAGCCGGTCCTGGTCCTGCTGCTTGCGCTCCAGGTCCTTGCGCTGTTGATCCTGCTCTTTTTGCTGCTGCCTGTCGTCTTTTTGCAGGGTACGCTCCTGCTGTTTCTGTTCCTGCTTCTGCTTCTCCAGGTCCTTGCGCTGCAGGTCCTGGTCTTTTTGCTGCTGCTGCTGGACCTGCCTCTCCTGCTGGCGCTGCTGCCGCGGCGGCAGGTCGGTGACGATCGGATCGTTCGACGTCGCCAGCTTCCTGCCCTTTACCGGCGTGATCGGCTGCGGCGCGGGCGCGTTCGGAGTCTTGGAGACGAAATCGCCCCGACCCTCGGCCGCGGGGCGGATCTGCACCCGTCGGTTGGCCTTGAAGTCCTTCGCCCCCAGCTGGATCTCTTCCCGCGTCGTCAGCGCGCGTCCCTCGCGCTGCTGGATCAGGCTCAATTTTTGCTCGAACCGGGGCGGCGGCGGCGCCGGCGCGGCGCGCACCACGACCGGCCGCGAGAGAATATTCGCCGGCGGGCGCGGGGCGTCGCGCCGCTCGGAAACGACGCGGATCGATTCGCGCCGCGGGATCGGCAGCCTGCGGTCGACCACGCGCACCGTCGTCGACTCCCGGATAATCGTCGTGTCGCGCACGATGCTGGTGGTGACTCTCCGGCCGGAGACAAACGTTTGCTCGTTGACGATCACGATGCTCGTCCGGTTGACGAAGTTTACTTCTTCGACCCGGCCGCCGCGGCGGCCCCACCACGGCACGAAGCGGTCGCGCGGGTGGAGCGGGAACCAGCCGACGTGCTCGCGCACCCGGACGAATTCGACCACCGCGGGGGCGTAGCGCACGACCGCCCGCCGCCGCTCGGGCACCCAGTACCAGCGCGAGCGATAGCTGGTCCAGCGGCCGTAATGGCACGGCGCCCAGCCCCACGGCTCTTCGCTGATCCAGGTCCAGCCCCACGGGTCCTGCCAGAACCAATGGCCGAGGGTAAACGGCTGCCAGCCGACCGCGACTTGAGTCGGCGTCCAGGCGTAGCCGTAGTCGGGAATGTTTTCCCAGCGGCCGTAGGGCTCCAGCTCGTCGAGGCCGACGATTCCCTCGTCGGCGTGCTGGTACGCGGTGCGGTAAGAGCGGTCGAAGCGGCCCTCGCGCTCGTCGACCCAGCGGTCGAAGGCGTCCGCCGGGCGGAGCCCGGCGGTTTCGTACTGCGGCGAGTCCATGCCGTAGACGCGCATCTCGGCGCGCTCGACCGCCACTTGACGGCCGTTGGCCGCGACGGTCGCCGTCCCGCGCCGGACGACGATGCGGCTGTTGCCGTCCTCGTCCACCTCGACGCGATAGCGGCCCGGCCCTTCGAGCGTCACGGCGCTGTTCGGCGTGTCGATCTCGAAAACCTCGTCGGGATCGAGCCGGCGGAGGTTGACGGTGACGGCGCCGTTGCCGAGATAAAGTTGCTTGGTGTCTTCGGTCAGAGTGAGGGCGGTCAGATAGCTCCCCCGGCCCAGGCGGACGAAATTGCCGCCGGGAAGCTGCAGCTCGGCGCGGCCGTCCGCCGAAGAATAGAGCCGGTCGCCCAGCGTGAAGGGCACGTTGACGACTGCGGGGTCCCAGTTGTCGGGATCGTCGCCGCGGCCGTAAGAGACCGGCCCCTGCACGTACGAGACGCGCGCCGCGACCTGATCGATCTCGTCATCGTAGCCCGGGTCCTGATAATCCTGGTAGGGCTGTCCGCGCGCGGGCGCCGGCGCCGTCAACATCATGGAAAATAAAAACAAGAACGCCGTCGCCGCCGCCACGGGCCGCACCACCGCTTTGCCGAATACCGTCATAGGATGTCCTCCTCCAATTCCCGTCGCGCTCAACCGGGGACCATCTTACCTTGCCGGGGGGTAATTTTCCGGCGGATATTTCCCCAAAGGCGCGAGAAAAAGACCTTAATGGATCTAGGGTAAATCCCCGCTAAGACCATAAATCCGCCCCTTCCGCTTAGACTCCCGAGCGGCCGAATGGTTGACGCTGGCCAAGTTTTTCCGTCTCGGGTTTTGTCCTTAATTGACCGGATTCCGGCCCGAGTTCACAATAAAAAGGCCGGATAGATGGGGGGTCGGCAGAGGGGATCCGCAGGAAAAAGGGAGGGGACAGATGAATTCATCAAGGTGCTTTCGAGCGATCCACGCTCCGGCGCTTGCCGCCGGGCTCGCGTCCATGCTCGGCATGTTCGCCATGTTCGGCATGTTCGGATTGTCCGGCTGCGCGTCGGAAATGGCGCGCCGGCCGACGTTGAACGAGGCGCGCTCGGGCCAGCGGCCGCAGGAAGGCGACATGACCCTGCGGCCCGGTGAAGTGCGCGCCGAAGTCGCCGAAATCGACAGGCCCAGGCGCGAGCTCCGCGTTATCTGGAGCGACGGCGGCCGGCGGGACATCGTGCCTTACGATCCGGCCTATACCCGCGTCCTCTATCACGGCTTCGATTACCCGGCCGAGTCGCTGGAGGCGGGCGACGTGATCACTTTCATCCCGCCGCCGCGCAGCACGCCTTACGTCGATACCATCCGGCTGCAGGTGCCGGTCCAGGCCCGCGCCGGCTCGACGCCGCTCGCGCGCGGCCGGGTCATGGAGGGGACGGTGGAGCGGATCGACTACGATCGCGGTGTGTTCGACCTGCGCCCGCGCGAGGGCGGCAGGATGATCACCGTCGCGCTGCCTTATAACGCGCGCGGCGCCGACGTCGACAACTTCCGCCGCCTGCGCAATGGGGATTATGTCCGCGTCGAAGGCGAGTTCGTCAATGCGGACAATGTCCAGCTGATGGCCTTTGTCCGCTAGGCTTCGAGGCCGGTGAAAAGGGCCCATCTCCGGCGTTGCGCGTCGATTCGCTTCGCTCGACGTACTACAAGTACGCCCGCGCTGGCGAATCTCGCGCGCCTTGTAGCTGGGACCTTTTTGACCAACGTTTTTTACAACGCGGCGACGTAGCGGGCCATGCGCTCGCGCATCGCCGCGTCCGGCAGCGGCGGGAGCCCCGCCCGCATATTCTCCGCCAGGTGGCTCGGGTTGCTCGTCGCCGGGAGGGCGCAGGTGACCGCCGGGTGTGAGATCACGAATTTGAGAAAAAACTCGGCCCAGCTCGCCGCGCCGGCCTCCGCGGCCCACGGCGGCAGCGGCGTGGCGCGCACTTTTCCAAACAGCGCGCCGGCCGCGAGCGGGCGGTTGACCAGCACCGCGACGCGCCGTTCGGCCGCGAGCGGCAGCAGGCGCCGCTCGGCGGCGCGCTCGGCGACCGAGTAATTCAACTGCACGAAGTCCACCGCCTCGTTTTTCAGCGCGCCCTCGAGCTCGCCATAGGCGCTTTCGGTGTAATGGGTCACGCCGACGTAGCGGGTCCTGCCCTCCGTCTTCCAGCGCTTCAGCGTTTCGAGATGGACGCGCCAGTCCACCAGGTTGTGGACTTGCATGAGATCGACGGTCTCGGTCCGGAGCCGCCGGAGCGATTCCTCCATCTGGCGCACGCCGGCGTCGCGCCCCTGGGTCCAGACTTTGGTCGCGATAAACAGCCGGTCGCGGATTCCGAGGTCGGCGGCGAGAGCGCCGAGCACGCTCTCCGATCGGCCGTACATGGGCGAGGAGTCCACCACGCTCCCGCCCAGGCGGACGAATGCGTCGAGCACTTCCCGGAGCGGCGCGGACCGGTCTTCGGGGACGTCGAAGGTCTGCCAGGTGCCGAGGCCGATGACAGGGAGCGGCTCGCCCGTCTTCGGGACCGGCCGCCGGAGGATGGTTGGAGCCGCCATGGAAGCGCCGCCGAGCGCGAGCGCGGTCGCGCCGAGCGCGAGCCTGAGCCATTCGCGGCGGGAGAGGGCGGGCACGCTCAGACCGACTTCTCCCGCATTTTCTTGATCAACGCGTCGATCGTAGAATTCGCCATCACGCGGTTGAACTGCGAGCGGTAATTGTTGACCACGCTGATGCCCTCGGCGACCACGTCGTAGATCTTCCACTTGCCGCCGGCGCGGTGGAGCTTGTAGTCGATCGCATAGCTCTCGCCCTTTTTGCCGACGAGCTTCGTGTTGACCTCGGCGAAGTCCTCGTCGACCTTCTCGCCCGTGTAGGCGACCCTCTGGCCGTCGTAAAGATCGATGTGCTTCGCGTAGGTGGCCTCCAGGAGATCGGTGAAGGCGGCGACGAACTCCCTTTGCTGGCGGGCGTCGAGGCTGCGCCAGTGCGCGCCGAGGGAGCGCCGGGCCATTTCGTCGAAGTCGAA
>DASWFA010000057.1:0-3134 GCA_036394475.1 Binatia bacterium | reverse complement strand
TCCGACGGCGGCCGCCCCGCGATCGCGGAGCCGCTGCTCTTAGGCATCACCAAGGCGTCGCTCTCGACCGAGAGCTTCATCTCGGCGGCCTCGTTCCAGGAGACCACCAAGGTCCTCACCGAGGCGGCGATCCAGGGCAAGGTCGACCTCCTCTGCGGCCTCAAGGAGAACGTGATCATGGGCCGGTTGATCCCGGCGGGCACCGGGCTCAAGAAGTACTCCGAGGCGCTGATCGAGATCGAGCAGCCGGAGAGCGAGGAAATGGAAGTTTCCCGCGCCGCGGAGGCATAATTGTTTTGACAAAGGAACAACTATCTGGTACTTATATGGTTTTTGCCAGAAGCGAGTTGAGGCGAGCGGAGATAGATTGAAATAGCAAAATTATGCCCACAATCGGCCAATTGATACGCATCGGCAGGGAGAAGCAGCGGCGGAAAAACACCGCCCCGGCGCTTCAGGGATGCCCGCAAAAACGGGGCGTGTGCATCCGCGTTTACACGACGACGCCGAAGAAGCCGAACTCCGCGCTCCGCAAGGTGGCGCGCGTGCGGCTCACCAACGGCATCGAGGTGACGTCCTACATTCCCGGCGTCGGCCACAACCTGCAGGAGCACTCGGTGGTGCTCATCCGCGGCGGCCGCGTGAAGGACCTGCCGGGCGTGCGCTACCACATCATCCGCGGGACGCTCGATTCGATCGGCGTTCAGGAGCGCCGCCAAAGCCGCTCCAAGTACGGGGCCAAAAAACCCAAATAGGGGAAACCGAGCAAATTATGCCGCGCAAAGGCGAAGTCAAAAAAAGGGAAGGGCAGCCCGACCCGAAGTACGGCGACAAGCAGGTGGCCAAGTTCATCAACACGGTGATGATCGGCGGCAAGAAGAGCGTCGCGGAGGGGATCTTTTACCGCGCGCTCGACCTGGTCGGCGCCAAGACGAAAGAGGATTCGCTGGCGATCTTCAAGCGGGCGGTGGAGAACACCAAGCCCGCGGTGGAGGTCCGCTCCCGCCGGGTCGGCGGCGCGACCTACCAGGTCCCGGTCGAGGTCCGGCCGCAGCGCCGGCTCTCCCTCAGCATGCGCTGGCTGGTGCAGTCGGCTTCGGGCCGCGAAGGCAAATCGATGGAAGAGAAGCTGGCGGCGGAATTGATCGACGCGGCGAACAGCCGCGGCGGCGCGATGAAGAAAAAGGAAGATACCCATCGGATGGCGGAGGCCAACCGGGCCTTTGCCCATTACCGCTGGTAAATTCGGTTAGGAGTGTTTCAGAGATAGGGGAGGCGGGGCGTCCGCCTCCTTTTTTTCCGGAAAAGACAGGCAATGGCTAGATCGGTATCCTTAGATAAGATCCGCAACATCGGCATCATGGCGCATATCGATGCGGGCAAAACTACGACCACGGAGCGGGTCCTCTATTATACGGGCATCAACTACAAGATCGGCGAAGTGCACGACGGCACGGCCACGATGGACTGGATGGTCCAGGAGCAGGAGCGCGGCATCACCATCACCTCGGCCGCCACGACCTGCTTCTGGCGCGACCACCGCATCAACCTGATCGACACGCCCGGCCACGTGGACTTCACCATCGAGGTCGAGCGCTCGCTCCGCGTGCTCGACGGCGCCGTCGCCGTTTTTTGCTCGGTCGGCGGCGTCGAGCCGCAGACCGAGACGGTCTGGCGCCAGGCCGACAAATACCGCGTGCCGCGGATCGCCTTCATCAACAAGATGGACCGCGTCGGCGCCGACTTTTTGGGCACCGTCAAAATGATCCAGGAGCGCCTCGGCGCGCGTCCCGTCGCGGTGCAGCTCCCGATCGGCGCCGAGGACAAGTTCCGCGGCGTCGTCGACCTGGTGCAGATGAAAGCGGTGGTGTGGGACGAGGAGAGCCTCGGCGCCAAGTTCCGCGTCGAAGAGATCCCCGCCGAGCTGAAGGCCCAGGCGGACGAATACCGGGAAAAGCTCCTCGAGGCCGCGGCGGACTCGGATGAAGCGGTGATGGAAAAATATCTGGAAGGCAAGCCGGTCGGCGAGAGCGAAATCCGCGCGGCGATCCGCAAGGGCGGGCTCGCTCTCAAGATCGTGCCCGTGCTCTGCGGCGCCGCGTTCAAGAACAAGGGCGTCCAGCCGCTGCTCGACGCCGTCGTCGATTATCTCCCCTCGCCCGCGGACGTGCCTCCCGTTATCGGCAAAAATCCCGACAACCAAAAAGAAGAAGAGCGGCCCGCCACCGACGACGCGCCGTTCTCCGCCCTGGCGTTCAAGATCATGACCGATCCCTACGTCGGCACGCTCACCTTCTTCCGCGTCTACTCGGGCGCGCTGTTTTCCGGCTCGAGCATTTACAACTCGACCAAGGGCCGGCGCGAGAGAATCGGGCGGCTTCTTAAAATGCACGCCCGCAAGAGCGAGGAGATCAAGGAAGTCTACGCCGGCGACATCGCCGCCGCGGTCGGGCTCAAGAACACCGCCACCGGCGACACGCTCTCCGACGAGGACAAGCCGATCATTCTCGAATCGATCGAATTCCCCGATCCGGTCATCTCGATCGCCATCGAGCCGAAGAGCAAGGCCGATCAGGAAAAGCTCGGCATGTCGCTGCAAAAGCTGACCGCCGAGGACCCGTCTTTCCGGGTGCGCACCGACGAGGAGACCGGCCAGACGATCATCTCCGGCATGGGCGAGCTGCACCTCGAAATCATCGTCGACCGGCTGGTGCGCGAGTTCGGCGTCGGCGCCAACGTCGGCAAGCCCCAGGTCGCCTATAAAGAAACCGTCCGCCGCAAGGTGGAGCAGGAAGGCAGGTTCATCCGCCAGACCGGCGGCCGCGGCCAGTACGGCCACGTCTATATCACGCTCGAGCCGCAGCCGGCCGGGACCGGCTTCGAGTTCGTCGACGCCATCAAGGGCGGCACGGTCCCGCGCGAGTACATTCCGGCGGTGGAGAAGGGCATCAAAGAGGCGCTGGACAACGGGCCGATCGCCGGCTACCCCGTCGTCGACGTGAAAGCCACGCTGTTCGACGGCAGCTATCACGACGTCGATTCGTCGGAGATCGCGTTCAAGATCGCCGGCTCGATGGCGTTCAAAGAAGCGGCCAAGCGGGCCTCGCCGGTGCTGCTCGAGCCCGTCATGGCGG
>DASWFA010000056.1:0-2935 GCA_036394475.1 Binatia bacterium | reverse complement strand
CGGGCGATAAGGACCCGCAGGACCTCCACCATCGCCTGGTCGATCGAGTCGGTGGAGACGCCGAGCGTCACGGTCCCGACCACTTCGCTGCCCATCTTCACGCTATGGCTCGCGAGCACCAATCCCTCGGTCTTCTGGGCGTCGCCGGACGCGGCGATGACTTTGCCCGAGGAGTCCTTGACCTCGAGAAAGCGGATCGAGGGATCGTTGCCGAAGCCTTGCGCGGCGGCCTTGATGACCTCGCTGTTGAAGGTAAAAAGCGCGTTGGCCACGCTCGCGCCGAACGCCTGGGCCAGGCGCGTCGATTGCGCCTCCAGCCCCGCGCGCAGCGAGCGGCGCTCGAACACCGAGCTGGCGTAAGCGGAGATGAGCGAGAACGTAACGAGCGCGATGCCCACGATCAGGCTGAAACGAAAAGTCAGGCTCGAGCCGGAGCGCTTCCAATAGCCCGCCGCAGTTGAGGTGTTCATGGTTTCCGACTCCTTCCGAGATAGCTTAAAGAACGGGGATCATCCCGTGCAGGGACAGGATCTTCTGGCCTTCCGGGGTCGCGGCGAAATCGAGCAGCCTCTTGGTCGCCCCCTGCGGCGCTCCCAGCGTGATGATCCCTCTTTCGATATAGAATTTATATTTGCCGCTCTGCACCGCCTCCGCCGTCGGGGCGGCGCCGCCCAGAGCCAGCAGCTTGACGTTCGGGCGCTGCCCCAGGCTCGAGCCGCCGGAGACCATGCCGATCGTTCCCGGACGGCGCTCGAGCCCGTCCATGAGCTCGTTGCCCCGCACCAGCATGATGGCGTCGGGAGTGATCTTTAAGTCTTTCAGGCAGGCGATCTTGGCGCGCAGGATCTGCTCGTTGTTGTCGTCGGCTTTGCGGGCGAGCACGGTGATTTTGCCCTCGCCGCCGCCGGCCTCTTTCCAGGATTTGATCCTGCCGCTGAAGACGTCGCAAAGCTGCGCCTCGCTGAGACCGGTTACCGCGAGCGCCCGGTTGACGCCGACGCCGACGATCGCCCGGCCGACCACGCGGTAGAGCACGAGCGATTTCTCCTCGTCCTTGGGCGCGCGCGTCACGAGCCCGATCGTGAGCCGGCCGCTTTTCAGCCCTTCGAGACCGCCGGTCGTGCTCATCGCCTCCGCGATCACTTCGATCTTGTCGCCGGGGTGCTTGGCCATGTACGCCTTGGCGAGCTCCTGCATCTCCTCGGTGAGGCCGCCCGAGCCGCCGACGACGACTTTTTCCTCGGCCCCGGCCGCGCCGGCGCCGAGCCCGAATATCAACAGAGCCGTGGCGAGTAGTTTTCGCATGTCCATCCCTCGATCGTTTTCGCTAATGGACGCCGGTCAGGGCGCCGACCTCGTTGCTGTTGATCACTTTGTCGATGTCGACCAGCACCACCAGCTTTTCGCCGGCCTTGGCCATGCCGCAGATGAACTGGGCGTCGACTTTTTCGCCGAAGTCCGGCGTCTCCTGGATGTCGGTCCGGGGGATATTGAGCACGTCGGAGACGGCGTCGACGATGAGGCCCATCACCTTGGTCCCGACCGTCACCACGATGATGACCGTGAACTGGTTGTACTCCGCCTGGTTCATCCCGAACTTGGACCTGAGATCCACGACGGGAATGATGGTGCCGCGCAGATTCATCACGCCCTTGATGTACGTAGGGGTGTTGGGAATCGGCGTGATCGCCGAATAGCCCTTGATCTCCTGCACCTTCAAGATCTCGACCCCGTACTCTTCCTGTCCCAGCGTGAACGTCAGGTACTGGTTGCCGTCGGTGGCGAAGCTGATCTTGTTGCTGAGGGCGTCCAATTGCTCCATGTCCTTCTCCCGTGCTGTCGAAGTTCGGCAGGCTCCGGCTCGCGGCGCCTAGTTTTTACCCAGCACCTGGGGCTTGGCGCAGTCCACCGGGTGCTCGGCGTTGACGGAAATTTTCTTGATCACGGCGCCGTCCTCGGACCGGTATTCGATCCAGTCGCCCGGCCGGATCTCCGCCAGCGCCAGCGGCCGGCCCCGGCCGTCGAGAATCGCCGCGTCGGCGCCGATGTCGACCAGATTGAACTTGCCGTGATGCTGCAAGAGGAGGCTCGCGTCGCCGACGGAATAAGCCGTCCCGCAGGCGACCCCGGTCTTCTTGGCCGCCGCCGCCGGCGCCGTCAGGGCCAGTAAGGCCATCGCCGCGAGTCCCAATCCGAGGTGCTTCATAGGTTCCTCCTGCCGCATCGTTCCGGGCGAGCGGCTCCTCTCTCGGTCTTATGAATCGTCACTTGGTCCATTTCCTTTAATCTATAGTGCGCCGGAGCGCCGCGCCGCGCCCTAGAATTCCTCCGCTGCGCCGTTCGCTCCGTGGGCCCAGCCGTTGCCGCGCGGGGCGGCCGCCGACAGTCCCGGTCGTGCCGGCGCCGGGCGGACCCGCCGATCCGGAGGCGGCGCTTCGGCCCGGTCCGCCGCGGGCGCGGCGGTCGCGCGGCGGTCCTCGTCCCCCAGCTTGAAGTACCCCACCAGGGCCTGCAGCTGCTGGGCCTGCGCGCGGAGCGACTGCGCCGTGGAGGAAAGCTCCTCGGTCTCGGCCGCGTTGGACTGCACCACCTGGTCCATCTGCGTGACCGCGCGGTTCACCTGGTCGATCCCGCTCGACTGCTCCCCGGACGCCGCCGCGATCTCCCCGATGATGTCGGTCACCTGCTTGACCGACTTGACGATCTCTTCCAGCGTCTGCCCCGACTTGTTCACCAGCGCCGAGCCCGACTTCACCTTCCCCACCGAATCGCCGATCAGATCTTTGATCTCCCGGGCCGCCAGCGCGCTCCGCTGCGCCAGGTTCCTGACCTCCGCCGCCACCACCGCGAAGCCCCGGCCCTGCTCGCCGGCCCGCGCCGCCTCGACCGCCGCGTTCAAAGCCAGCAAATTGGTCTGGAAGGCGATCTCGTCGAT
>DASWFA010000055.1:0-4145 GCA_036394475.1 Binatia bacterium | reverse complement strand
CTCCACCGCCGTTGCCTTCTCGGGCACCACGCCGCCGCCGCTCACACCGACGCCGATCGCGCCGCAGGCGCCGTTTGCGCCGAGACTCAGCTCGACGGCGGCGGCGGCGATCGCGAAATCGCCCGCGACCTTCTCGAGCTTGAGATAGACCCCGGCGCTCTCCGGCCCCGGCAGGGGAAAGGCGACCTCGGTCAGAATCTCGTCGGGCTCGAGCGCGGTGGTATAGGCGAAGGTGAAAAATTCGGCGGCGGGGATCACGCGCTCGCCGCGCGGGCCGGCCGAGCGCATCTCCGCGCCGAGCGCGAGCGCGACCGGGCCGTAATCGCCCGCGGGGTCGGCTTCCGCCAGGCCGCCGCCGATCGTGCCGCGGTTCCGCACCTGGGCGTCGCCGATGGCGCGCGCGGCCTCGGCCAGCATGGGGATCTTTTCCCGGATCAAGGGCGATTCTTCGATCTCGACGTGGCGCGTCGTCGCCCCCAGGCGCATCCAGCCGGCCTCCTCGCGGATGTAGCCGAGACCGGCGATGCGGTGGATGTCGATCAGATATTTCGGCCGGGCGACCCGGAGCTTCATCATCGGCACCAGGCTCTGGCCGCCGGCCAAAAGCTTGGCGTCGTCGCCGTAGCGGCGCAAGAGCTCGACCGCCTCGCCGATTCCTTTCGGCTTCAGATACTCGAAGCTCACCGGGTACATTTTACAGCGCCTTCCTGGTGTATTCGTAGCGCATCGGGTCCCACTTGGAGGCGCGCAGCTCGTCGTAGGCCTTCTTGACGAAGGAAAAATCGTAAACCTGATCGAGCGTGACCGCTCCCTTGAGCTTGCTGGTCGCCCCCACCGCGCGCATCTGCTCGCGCACCCGGTCGATGTTGGCCGTCATCACTTCCTCGCTGGCGCGGCCGATCTTGGCGATGTCGGAAGCCTGCTTGTCCCGCTCGCGCCAGATGTCCCTGGCCTCGCTGAGGTCGCCCAGGCGCAAAACCTCCATGATGAATTTGGCCGCCTCGTTGGAATTCTGATGATAGAAAAGCTGCCCCTTGAGCGTCGCCTTGACGACCCGGTACACCTCGTCCGGCGCGCCCTGGATCTTGTCGTCGCTGGTCTCCAGGTTGGCGCTGAGCGACGACACGTAGTCGCCGCTGTAGGCGAGGATGCGAAACCCCTTCGACTGGGCCAGCCGCGCCATGCCGATGGTGATCATGGTCGCGTCGACCGTGCCCGCGAGGAGCGCGCCCAGGCGGACCCCCGGGTCGCCCAGCGCGCGCATCTGCACCGTGTCGACGGCCACGCCGTTTTTCTTGAGCAGCTCGCGGAACAAGAGCGTCGAGTTGCCCGAGGTGTCGGAAATCGCCACGGTCTTGCCGTTGAGCTGCTTCACGCTGGCGATCTTGGGCGACACCACCAGGTACTGCGACGGCTTGTCGGAGCTGACCTGGAGAATCTTCATGCGCGCGCCGCCGAGGATCGCCGGGATCGAGCCGCCGTTGCCGTAGTCCACGGCGCCGCTGACGACGACCTGGGTCGTCACCGTGCCGCGGGTCACGATCACCTCCGCCTCGAGCCCTTCTTCGCGGTAGAACCCCAGGCGCTGGGAGATGACATAGGGCGCCAGCGATTCGCCCGGCGCTTTCGACGCGATGCGGATTTTTTTGAGCGCTTCCCCGCCGAACGCGGGCGGCAGCCCGAGGCCGGTTAAGAGAAGCGCCGGTAATAAAACTTTCAGCACTTTGATTCTCCTTCTCAACGTCGAGAGAAGATTCCCCGGACCCCTACGCCCGCGGGCCGGCGAAGATGCGCGCCAGGTTGTCTTGGGCGCCGAAGTAAACGTCGTCGCCGTGCCCGACCAGGAGCCGCTCCAGATCCAGGCTCATTTCGATCAGCCGCTTGACGCTCGCCTCGGCCGCCGCGGGATCGGAGGACAGGTAGGTCGGCGACACGACCAGGTGCTCGCCGGCGCTGACCACGGCGTCGCCCGCGATCATCGTCTTGATCCGCGGCAGGTGCAGGCTGATGTGTCCGGCGGTGTGCCCCGGTGTGTGGATCACGCGAATGCCGCCGCAGTCCGGGAGATTCTCGCCTCCCCGGACCACGTGCTCGACCTCGTAGCCCGACGCCTGGCGGATCGCGGGCATGTCGAGCGCGTGCGCCATGACTTCGAACTTGAGGGTTTTCTTGAGCTTCTTGAGCCCGCCGGTATGATCGCCGTGGCGGTGGGTGAGGATGCAGAGCTTCAAGTCCGCGTGCGCGTGCCCCATGTCCTTGACGGCGTCCATGATGAGGTCGGCGTCGGCGTCCGAGGCGCCGGTGTCGACCAGGATCACGCGGCCGTCGCCGGCGACGAGAAAAGATTTGACCACGCCTTTGTTTCCGGCCGCGATCCGGCACGGCACGATCTTCACGCCGTCGATCGGGATGTCTTTCAGAATGCTGACCAAGACTCGGTCCTCATTTCGCGAAGTTCGCCGCCGCCTCTTTGATCGCGGCGACGATATTGTTGTAGCCGGTGCAGCGGCAGAGGTTCCCGGAAATCGCCTTTTTGATCTCGGCCTCGGTCGGCGCGCCGCCCTTGCCGAGCAGGCCGTAGGCCGACATCAGCATGCCCGGCGTGCAGTAGCCGCACTCCACCGCGTCGTTTTTCCAGAACGCCTCCTGCAGCGGGTGCAGTCTTTTGTCCTGCGCCAGCCCTTCGACGGTGACGATCTCGTCGCCGTCGGCCTGGACGGCGAAGACCATGCACGATTTGACGGCGGCGCCGTTCCACAGCACGGTGCAGGCGCCGCACCGGCCGACGACGCAGCCGACGTGCGTGCCGGTGAGCCGGAGCGCGTCGCGCAGAAAGTGCACGAGCAGGGTCCTCGGCTCCGCCGCGCCCGAATAGGGCTTGCCGTTGACGGCGAGAGAGATGTTTTCAGCCATGGGCCGGCTTCGCCTCCGCTTTCTCGATGAGCGCCAGGATTCGGTCCGGCGTGAGCGGGGTCTCGCGCACCCGGACGCCGAACGGGGCGAGCGCGTCTTCCACCGCGTTGCAAAGCGCCGGCGGCGGCCCCAGCATCCCCGTCTCGCCCGCCCCCTTGGCGCCGAGCGGCGTGAACGGATTGGGCGTGACGATGTGCTCGAGGACGAGCTCGGGCACCTCCTCGACCGACGGCAGGCGGTAATCCATGAAGGTCGACGACAGGAGCTGGCCGTCCTCCCCGTAGCGCAGCTCTTCGTAGAGCGCCGCGCCGATGCCCTGGACGATCGAGCCCTGCTGCTGGGTGTCGACGATCTGCGGGTTGATCATGTTGCCGCAGTCGTGGACCGTCGAGTAGCGGACGATGCGGACGATGCCGGTCTCCGCGTCGACGTCCACGACGGCGACCACGGCGGCGTAGGGATAGCTCGAGAAAGTATTCATGCGGCCTTTGTCGTCCGGCGCGTAATCGATGTTCGGATTGACGAAGTAGCCGGTCACTTCCAGGCCGGGCTCCATGTTTTCCGGCAGCAGATGGATCGCGCCGTAGGCCGTGCGGACGATCTCCATCACCGGAACGGACTGCTCCGGGTTCTCGCGCGCGAATACCTTGCCGTCCCCGATCTCCAGTTTTTCCGGCGCCACGCCCGTCAGGCGCGCGGCGATGCCGAGCAGCTTGTCGCGCATGAGTTTTCCCGCCACCCAGGCCGAAGGCATGAGGACCACCGACGAGCGGCTGCTGCCGGTGCCGAAGCCGTAAGGCGTGGGCAGCGTGTCGCCGTGGATCACGTTGATCTTGTCGAACGGGATGCCGGTCTGGCCCGCGACGATCTGGGCGAGCGTGGTTTCATGCCCCTGGCCCTGCTCGCCCATGCTGGAGAAAACCGTCGCGCCGCCCGCGGGGTCGATGCGCAGCCGGCAGGAGGCGTAGCCGCCGGTCGCGTGCACGCGGCTCGAGCTGGTCGGCTCCATGACCAGCGCCACGCCGATGCCGCGGTAGACGCCCTTTTTGCGCAGCTCGGCCTGTTCCGCGCGGAGCCGGTCGTAGCCCGCGATCTCCGCGGCGCGCGCGAGCGCCGTCTCGTAGCGCCCGCTGTCGTAGAGCGCGCCGGTCGGGTTCCGGTAGGGAAAGGCGTCGGCGGGGATGAAATTTTTCATCCGGATCTCGATCGGGTCGATTTTCAATTCCCGCGCG
>DASWFA010000054.1:0-5875 GCA_036394475.1 Binatia bacterium | reverse complement strand
ATCTCTTGCGCGAAAGGGCGGCGCGATGACGCGCCTCGATCGCCCGGCGCTCGGTTTTATCCTGCCGAGCCTGTTTTTCGTCGCGGTTTTTTCCGTCTATCCGATCCTGGAGTCGCTCCGGTTGAGTTTTTACCGGCTGCTGTTGATGCTGCCCTGGCTGGGGCAAAAGTTCGTCGGCCTGGAAAATTACCGCGACCTCGCGGCCGACCCGGTCGCGCTCCATTCGCTCGCCGTCACGCTCGTCTTCGTCGCCGTCACCGCGTCGCTGGAAGTGCTGATTGGACTCGGCATGGCGCTGGTGCTGAACGAATCGTTTCGCGGCCGCGGCTGGCTCCGCGCCGCCGTGCTGATCCCGTGGGCGATCCCCACCGTCGTCTCTTCGCAGATGTGGCGCTACATCTTCAACGACCGCTACGGGCTGTTCAACTTTCTTCTCTTCGGCCGCGCTACCGATCGCTACATCGCGCCGCTCGCCGACACCCTCCTCGCCCCGGCGGCGATCATCTGCGCCGACGTATGGAAGACCAGCGCATTCGCCGCGCTGATCGTCCTGGCCGGCCTGCAGACGATTCCCGACGAGCTTTACGAGGCGGCGGCGATCGACGGCGCCGGCGCCTGGCAGAAATTCCGCCGTGTCACGCTGCCGCTGTTGAGGCCCGCCCTGCTGCTCGCGCTCCTCTTCCGGACCATCGACGCCTTCAAGGTTTTTGATCTCGTCTTCGTCATGACCCAGGGCGGCCCCGCCGACGCCACCAACGTGCTCCAGTTTTACGGCTACAAGAAGACCTTCGCCGAAGGCATGATCGGCTACGGCTCGGCGATCTCCTTCGGCGTGTTTTTAATCTCGCTCGCGCTCTCTTTTCTATACATCCGTCTCATCGGGTCGGCGCTGCTCCTGAAAGGCCCGGGCAAATGAAAAAGCCGCTGCTTTTATTGTGCGCGCTCTCGGTCGGCGCCTACAGCCTCGTCCCCTTCCTCTGGTTCGTCCTCACGTCGTGGAAAAGCCCGGCGCAGATCACCGCTATCCCGCCCGAGATCGTCCCCGCTTTTCACTGGGGCTTTTACCGCTCGGCGCTCAAAACCTACGGCCTGCTCGGCTACGTCCGGAACAGTCTCATCGTCGCGGGGGTCACGACCTGTCTCAGCATCGCGATCGGCGCGCTGGCCGCCTACGCGCTCACCCGGTTCCATTCCGGCTGGCTGAGACTGTATCTCCTGCTGCTTCTCTCGGTCTCGATGTTTCCGCAGATCGCGCTGGCGGGGCCGGTGTGGCGCATTCTCGACTCTCTCGGCTGGTTGAACACGTACCAGGGAATCATCGCGGCCTACATCTCGCTCACGCTGCCGCTGGCGATCTGGATCCTCGGCACGTTCTTCAAAGAATTGCCCTACGAGGTCGAAGAGGCGGCGCTCATCGACGGCTGCACCCGCCTCCAGGCGCTCCGGAAAGTCGTTTTGCCGCTGGCGGCGCCGGGCATTTTTACCGCGGCGATCCTGGTCTTCATCTTCGCCTGGAACGAATTTTTCTTCGCCCTGATCGTTCTCACCTCCCCGGGGCTGCAGACGCTGCCCGTCGGCATCGCGCTTTTCCCCGGCGAATACACGATGCCGTGGGGCGAGCTGGCCGCCGCCTCCACCATGGCCACGCTGCCGCTGATCGTGCTCACGCTTTTCTTCCAGCGGCGGATCGTGCGCGGGTTGTCGGCCGGGGCGGTGAAAGGCTAAAAGAAACGCCAAGGAGAACGCCATCTCATCCCTATCGGTAAATAATCTTTCCAAGTCCTTCGGCACCGGTAAGGTGCTGGACGACGTGAGCTTCGACGTGCCCGACGGCCAGTTCTGCGTCCTTTTGGGCCCTTCGGGCTGCGGCAAGACGACGCTGCTGCGCATCGTCGCGGGATTGGAGAGCGCCTCCGGCGGCGCCGTCGCGATCGGCGACGAGCGCGTCGACTCCCTCGCGCCGCGCGAGCGGGACCTCGCCTTCGTCTTTCAGACCTACGCGCTCTATCCGCACTTGAGCGTTTATGAAAATCTCGCCTTCTCTCTCAAGCTCCGCGCGGTCCCGCCGGGGGAGATCCGCCGCCGCGTCGAGGAGGCCGCCGGGCTGCTCGGGATCGGCGCGCTTCTGGCGCGCAAGCCGCGGGAGCTTTCGGGCGGCGAGCGCCAACGGGTCGCCGTCGGCCGGGCGATCGTGCGGCGGCCGAGGATTTTTCTTTTCGACGAGCCGCTCTCCAACCTCGACGCCGCGCTCCGCGCCGGCATGCGCGTCGAGCTCGCGCGGCTGCATCACCGGTTGGGCGCCACGATCCTCTATGTCACCCACGACCAGGCCGAGGCGATGACCCTGGCCGAGAAAATCATCGTCCTGGACAAGGGCAAGATCCAGCAGATCGGCGCGCCGGCGGAAATTTATCACGCGCCGGCCAATACCTTTGTCGCGGGGTTCGTTGGCAGCCCGCGGATGAATTTCATCGAAGGGAGCGTGGACGGGAGTGGAGTTTTCACCGGTGATAATTGCCGTCTCGACCTCTCCGGCGTTCCGGCCGGGACCGCGCCGGCCGGACCATTGACCGTCGGCATTCGCCCGGAGGATATCCGGATCGACGGCGGCGGCCGATTTTCTCTCCCGGGCACAGTCGATATCGTCGAAGACCTCGGCGCCGACAAATTCGTCCACGCGAGCTCGGGCGGCCGCGAGTGGATCGTCCGCGCGCCGCCCGACGCGGCGCTCCGCCGGGGCGATGCCGTCCGGCTGGCGGCCGGGCCCGAGAAGCTCCACCTTTTCCGCGACGGCCGGCGGATCGCGTAACCTCCTCGCGACGTTGCCGTTGGAACCGGCGCGTGCGCCCCTAGCGACGGCGGCCCGGTCGAAAAGCCGCGTCCGTTAACCCGTATAGGGTATATTACCTAATTGACGCCCCAACCCGCCGGAATAGACTACAAGCAGGGGACGCCGTCCAGCGGCTTCTCTAAATCAACCATTCGAAAGGAGGTGGGCACATGAAAGGGAATACGTTGCTCGCCATCGTGTTTTTAGTTCCGCTGCTGGCTCTCGGAGCGTGCAAGAACAATAGCGCGCGCAATTCCGGACCGGACCTCTCGAGAAATACCGACAGGCCCGCGGACACCTCTCCCTCTCCCGCGGCGCCGGCACCCGGCGCGCCGGGATCTCCGAGCTCTCCCGGGAACACGCCCAGCGGGCCGGAACAGCCTCCCAGTGGTCAACGGGGATAAAGACGCGGAGCGCCGGACACGAGCTTGAAATCCGCGTCGGGCGCCGCGGCAACAAAAAAACGCCCGGCCGCTGAAAAGCGGCCGGGCGTTTGACTTATTTAAGCGCTGCTCAAGCGCGCGCTTTATTCATAGCGGTGCTCGTTGTCATACCGCCACCAGCCGTAGTTCCCCGCGAAGTCTCTCCGGTCGCGCCGGAGCTCCGCCTCGTCCTGACGAACCCTCGCCTCGGCGATCCTCACATTCTCCTCGTCGCGGGCGATCTGCCGGCGGCTCGCGCCCATGCGCAGATGGCGATTCAAGACCTCCCTCTCCGTCCGCAGCTGCTCGTAATCGCGGTCGAGGACCATCTGATCGTGCCGGAGTTCCTGCCGGCTTTGGGCCGACACCGGCACCGCCGCAACCAACGAGCCCGCCAATACGCCTCCCAGCGCGATCGTTTTAAACTTGCTCATTCTATGCATAAAAACCTCCCGATTTTATTTAGACGGCAGCGCCGCCTGCATAGAGAAAGAAGCAATGACCATGCCATTTAAACTCCCCTGAAATCGGCGCCTTCTGAAAACCGATTAAATGTGAGCCGGTCAAAAAGGGTCGGGAGAGAAAATTTTTCGCTGGGGTAAACCACCCCCACGCGTTAAGTCCGTTAAACCGGTAAAAACGCGGCGGCGGCTTGATCCATGAACCAGACGAGCCTTCCGTCCGCTGGATCGACGCGCCCGGCCGGCAGGCGTTCTCCCGGGCCGGGCCGCAAAACGTCCGCCAGTACGGCCGCCTTGCTTTTACCGGCGGCGAGAAAAAAAACGTTCGCCGCGTGATTCAATACCGGGAGCGTCAGGGTAATGCGGTGCGCGCCGAGCTTCTCCACGTAAGTCGCGACCGCCAGCCGCCGCTCTTCCGAGAGCGCCGGGTTGTCCGGGAACAGCGACGCCGTGTGGCCGTCGTCGCCCAGGCCGAGCAGGATCAAATCGAAACGGGGCCAATCCGTCGCGGCGAGGCGGAAAAATTCGCGAATCGTCTGCTCGTAAGCGGCGGCCGCGGCCTCGGGCGGCCTCTCCGCTTCGATGCGGTGAATGTTCTCGGGCGGAACGGGCGCTTTGGAGAGCAGCGTTTCGTACGCCATCCGGTAATTGCTGTCGGGATGGTCGGGAGGCACCGCGCGCTCGTCGCCCCAAAAGAAATGGACTTCACTCCAGGGAATTTGCGGCGAAAACTCGGGCCCGGCCAGCAGCGCGTAAAGCGCCTTCGGCGTCGAGCCGCCGGAAAGCGCGACGGCCGAGCGCCCCGACCGCGCGGCGGCGCCCCGGGTCACGCGGACGAACTCCGCCGCCGCGCGCCGGCTCAAGTCGGCGAGGTCCCGGCAAACGATTTTTTCCGCCCGGCTCATTTTGCGGCCGTTTCCGAATGAGCCGAGCCGTAATAGGCCGCCCCCCTCAAAGCCGTCTCCTCGTTCAAAATGACTCTGACCGGAATGCGCGCGAGAAATTCCCGGTAGCGCCCCTTGTCGGCGAAGGCGCGCATAAAATCGCCGTCGGCGAGCTTCTTCAAGATTTTCGGCGCGATGCCGCCGCCGACGTAAATCCCGCCGAGCGCCTTCGCCCGGAGCGCCAGGTTGCCGGCTTCCGCCCCGTACGCCGAGACGAACATTGCCAGCGCCTCGACCGAGATTTCCGCTTCGCCGGAGAGCCCCGTCTGGGCGATCACCGCGACCGGATCGCCGCCGGCGAGTCGTTCCGCGAGCCAGGCCGGCTCGCTGAAGCGGCCCGCGTCCTTGAGGAAGCTGTAGATATTGAAAATTCCCGGTCCGGAAATGACCCGCTCATAGCTGACGTGGCCGAAGCGGGCCGCGAGGTACGTGAGCAGCTCGATTTCGCGCGGCGTGCGCGCGGCGAAATCGGCGTGGCCGCCCTCCGACGCCAATACCCGATATTCCCGCCCGGACGGGAACAGGATCGCCTCGCCGAGACCGGTGCCCGCGGCGATGAGCCCGATGGCGGCGCCCGGCGCGGCGCTGCCGGCGTTGAGAGTGGCAAATTCGCCGGCGTCGAGCGTCAAGGCGCCGTATCCGGTCGCCTCCAGGTCGTTGATCAACGATACCGGGCCGAGCCCGAGACAGCCGGAGACCGCGGCGCCGTCGACGAGCCACGGCAGGTTCGGAGTCTTGACCCGGTTGTCGACGACGGGGCCCGCGATGCCGAAACAGGCGCCCGATACCGGCTCGGCGCGCCCCGCCATGAAATCCGCGAGGATCGGCTCGAGGGAGGGATAATTTTTACTTGGGTAAATCTTGGTTTTGCCGGCCGGCCTGAGCCGGCCGTTCTCGACCGTAAAAAGGCCGAGCCTGCTGTTCGTGCCGCCTATATCCCCGGCCAGAATCATGGGCTTCGCGCAGCTCCGGGTTCAAGGTTGCGAGTTAGAGACTTTCAACTTGAAACCTGAAACTAGAAACTTTTTATAATTTCCGCCACTGGCGGCCGTCTCTTTCGATAAACGCGTCCGCTTCTTTCGGCCCCCAGGCGCCCGCCGGGTAGAGGGGAGGATCGTCGTCCCGCCGGCGCCAGGCTTCGACGAGCGGCGTGATGATCGACCAGGCGAGCTCAACCCAGTCCTGGCGGGTGAAGAGAGTCGAGTCGCCTTCCATGCA
>DASWFA010000053.1:0-3841 GCA_036394475.1 Binatia bacterium | reverse complement strand
CAGCTGCAGGCGGCGTTCGCCGAGAGCTGGTTCGAAGCGACCGGGGCGCTGCTCGGCGGCGCGGGTTATTTCCCCCGCCTCGACGCGCGCGGCAAGGTCGCGGGGCAGATCGTCAAGAGCTCGCCGATCGGCGGCAGCTTTCAGAATTACCTGCTTTTTCTGCTCTCGATCGCGTCGGCGAAAAAGTCGATCCTGATCACCAATCCCTATTTCATCCCGGACGAGCGGATGATCGACGCCCTGCTCGACGCGGCGGCGCGCGGCGCGCGGGTGACGGTGCTGGTGCCCGGCAAGATCGACGTCAAGCTCACCTACCGGGCGAGCCGCGCCAACTACGGCAGGATGCTCAAGGGCGGAATTCAGATCTATGAGTATTCGGCCGCGCTCATGCACGCCAAGACCATGGTCGTGGACGGCGTCTGGGCGACGATCGGGAGCACCAACATGGACAACCGCTCTTTCGCCCTGAACGAGGAGCTGAACCTCACGGTCTACGACGCCGCGCTGGCGCGCCGGCTCGAGCAAATCTTCACCGAAGACTTGAGGTATGCGAGGAAAATCACCTACGAGGAGTGGGACAAGCGCCCCTGGAGGGAAAGATTTTTCGAGCTGTTCTCCTATCCCATCAAGGACCAGTTATAGGTTCTTCGCGGGCCGGGTCTTGTCCGGCCGCGCCCGCTCCGGCCCGGCGGCGAGCCGCCGCGACAGCCAGGCGGTCGAGAGCGGGACCAGGACGAGGAGGAGGCCGATCAAAACGAAGCTCCAGAGCTTCGGGCTTTGCAGGGCGTATTCGAGCTGAAGGCCGGCGAGGGTCAAAACAACGATGCCGGGAATTCTGCCGACCAGGCTGGCGAGAAAAAAATCGCTGAGCCGGATGCCGGACGCGCCCACGAACAGATTCACCAGAGTGAACGGGGCCACCGGCAGCACGCGCATCGTCAGCACCGTCAGGAAGCCGTGGCGGCCCGCTTGGTGGATGAGGCGGTCGAGGCGCGGGCCGGCAAGTTTACGGAGCAGCGCGGGGCCCATCAGGCGCCCGATGCCGTAGCCCAGCAAGCCGCTGAGCAGCCAGCCCGCCACGCCGTAGACGTTGCCCAGGACCGGGCCGAAAGTAAAAACCGTCGCGATATTGAGGACCGTCACCGGGAAGAGAACGAGGCTGCCCAGGAGATAGGCGCCCATGACGAGAAAAAACGCGCCGGGATAATTCTTGATCGACGCCTGCCAGGCGAGAAGCGTTTCGAAGTTCACCCACTGGTTGAGCGGCGTCCAGCGCCAGGCGAGCGAAAGCGCCAGCAAGGACGCGAGAACGATCAGCCCTTTCAGCACATGACTTTTCTGGATTCTACGCCGCATACGATTATCGTCCGGAAATCTTCGGCCTTCCTAAGAGGGTAAACGTCGGCGGCGGCTTAAGCAACACCACGAAACGTCTTCCTTCGACCGCCGCGATCCGGTAAAATTGATGGAATCGGCGCGAAGCGCGCCGCGTAACGATCATAAGGAAAACACCCGATGCAGGTTTTTTCGCGGATCTTTCTGATTCCGGCCGTTTTTATTGCGGCCGCGCTGCTCGCCGGCCTGACCCCGCAGCGCCCGCCCGAGCGCGCCGCGAGCCAGCTCCTGCCGCTCGCCGCCTGGCAGAAGGAATTTCAAATCATCGAGGGAAAAGACCGCGGCAGAGTCGTCCCCTTCGTGCTCCAGCACGACCCCGCCGACGAAAAGCAGTGGAAGCTGATTCTGGGCGATTACGCGCGCATCGCCCTGCGCAGCGGGCCGGACGGCGCTCTGATGATGGAGCGGCTCGATCTCATCAACAGCAAAAACTACATCGTCTACGAGCCGGCGCTGCCGGTCCTGCCGGCGGACCCCCACTCCGGCGCGGCGATGCTCCGCCAGACGGGATATAAAATGTACAGCCTGGAGACCGGCAAGCTGAAGCGCGCCGGCCGCGTGACCCACCTGGTGAAGCGGATCTCCCCGTCGCAGTTCAATACGCCGGCGGGCGTCCTCGACGGCTACTACGTGGAGATCGAGCACGGCATGGAGATGGAATACTACAGCCGGCTCCAGATATCGCTCGGGCTCGGCTGCCGGCTCGACGAAGGTCCGGTCTACGGCGCCGGCCGGTACAAAGTTACCAAGCTCGGGGTTTTCACCGAGACCAAGACGGCGGCGGCCGCGCTGGCGAAGAGATAAATTTTATCGCAGGGACAAAAAAAAGAAGGCGGGGCCCGGGGCCCCGCCTTCTTTTTTACAGCCCGTCTCGTTTTTAGCGCGGGTTGATTTCGCTCGCCCTCAGCTGCCCATCCTTCTCGGTATAGTGGATGGTGACCTTGGCGCCTTCCTTGGCGTTCTCGATGCCCTTGGTCTTGCTGCCGATGAGGATGGTCTTTTCCGCATCCTTGGTCTTGACCTTGATCTCCTTGTCGCTCTTGCTGACGACGGTGGCCTTCAACTCCTGATCCTCGGCCATCACGTAAGCGGGAGCTAGAGACAGGGCCAATATTGCGGCCGCGATTGTCTTTTTAAGATTCATGGTTTCACCTCCTTTCCTCCAAAACATGATCTTAGTACCTTGGACGTAAGGAATAGTTTTTTATTCACTTTGTCAAGATAGCGCCCCGATTTCCCCGCTTATCTCGCCGCTTGCAGCTCTTTGAGCGCCTGGCGCGCGAGCGTGAAATCCCGCACCTCGTCGAGCGCGCGTTTTTTTTCGCCCAGGCGGTCGATCAGGGACTCGATCTCGCCGTCGGTCATCTGCCCGTCGCGCGCGAGCGTTTTCAACTCCAGATCGTAGGAGCGCGCGGCGACCTCCGGCGTTTGCGGCAGCCATCGGATCATGACCGGGATCGTCGCCGATTTATTTTCCAGAATAAATTCGTGCGCGCGGAGCAGCGCCTTCAGGGTCCGCCGGGCGAGCTGGGGATTTTCCCTGAGGAGCCGGTCCGAGGCGAACATTCCCGCCACCGGGAGGCCCTGCTCGGGCGGGCCGGCCAGCGCCGGGTAGCCCATGCGCTGGAGCATCAGGTCGTGCGGCGGCGCGATCGAGATCGCCTCGACGGCGCCGCTGATGAGCGCCTGCATCCTGACCGGGCCGTCGCCGATGGCCACCGCCTGAAGCAGGCCCGGGTTGAAGCCCTTGGCCCGCAGCATCTCCTCGGCGACCAGCTGATCGGCGCCGCGGATCGTCGAGACGCCGAGCTTTTTGCCCTTGAGCTGCTGCACGTCTTTGATCTCGGGCCGGACGATGATGAAATAAGGCCCCTTCTTCAAATGGACGAAGACCAGTTTCATCGGGAAGCCCTGGAGGATGGCGCGGAACGTGCTGACGAAAGGCGTGGCGAACGCGACGTCGCCGCCCGCGACCGCGGTCGCGCCGAGCCGGGGATTCATTTGAATCAGCTCCGCCTCCAGTCCCTCGGCCTTGAAAAATCCCCTGGTCTGGGCCAGATACTGCGGCGTGGCGGAATTGCTCCGGCTCGCGTAGGCGATGCGCACGCGCTCGGCCTCGGCGCCGGGAGCGGCCGGCGGCGCCGGCGAAAAATAGCCGGCGGCGGCGATCGAGAAAAAATAGAGCAGCTTTCGCGCGCGCGCCCCGGCCGTCATTTTTCGCCTCCCGCTTGAATCGCCCCTGCCGTGTCCATATCATTTGTCGGGAGCCGGAATCCAGGGCGAAGGAGAAAGCGCATGACCGACAAGAGCCATCTTATTCTGACCGCGGTGGGCCCCGACCGGGTGGGCCTGGTGGAAAAAATCTCCGAGTTCATCACGCGGCGGCGCTGCAACATCGAGGACAGTAAAATGGCGGTGTTTTGCGGCGAATTCGCCGTGATCATCC
>DASWFA010000052.1:0-2299 GCA_036394475.1 Binatia bacterium | reverse complement strand
GCCGCGCCCGGTCAAGTCGTCGGCGAGCATGACGTCGCCGGGGCCGAAGCGCCGCTTGGTCCCGTCGCCGGTCTCGATCTCGCCCTGGCCGGCAAGGGTGATCACGTACTGGCGCCGCGGCGCCGGGTGCCAGTCCTGCACGTCGCCCGGCGGCGCCTGGCGGAAGACGATGCCCTCGCCGGGGACGAGCTTACCGATCTCTGCTTCGATTTCCTCGAAACGCGATTCGTCGTTCGGGCCGGTGTAAAGACGCGTGACCTTCATGCTTCCGCCTTGTAGAGAAATCGCCGGAGAAAAGCAAGTTGATATTTCGTTCGCAGTCGGATACCGAAACATGATGATCTTCTCCAAGTCTTTCCGCCAGGGCGTGAAGGCGGCGGTGCCGGTCTGGATCGCCTTCATCCCGTCGTCGTTCGCGCTCGGCATGGCGGCCAAGGGATACGGACTCCGGTGGGAGGAGATCGTGCTGATGTCGGCGCTCGTCTACGCCGGCCCGGCCCAGTACGCGGTCGTCGAGCCGCTCGCCGCCGGCCGCCCGATGGTGCAGATCCTCATCGCCACGGTGCTGATGAACCTGCGCTTTCTCCCCATGAGCGCCGCGATCGCGCCCTATTTCCGGCGCGTGAAGCGGACGCGGCTTCTCTGGGCGGCGCATTTCATCAGCGCGAGCAGCTTCGTCGTTCCCTACGTGCGCTTCCAAAAGGAAGATCAGGATTCCGGCGCGGCCGCCGCCCCGGAGAAGAGCGACGACAACCTGAGTTTTTTTCTCGGCATCGGCATGACCGCGTTTTGCGTCTGGGTGGCGGGCACGGCGGCGGGCTATTGGGCGGCGCTCCGCATGCCGCCGGGATTCGAAGAGGCGTTCAAGTTCATCCTGCCCGCTTATTTCGCCTGCATCCTGGTGACGGATATACGGGAGCGGACGGCGGCGGCGGTTTGCATTCTGAGCTTTGTCGCGGCGGTGCCGGCGTCGCTCTGGAATCCGGATTGGGGCTGGATGATCACGGCAATCGCGATCGCGACGGCCGGGTGGAGGGCCGGGGAATGGCTCCGTCCCGCCTGACGATCGTCGTCGGCATGGCGCTCGTGAGCTACGCGCTCCGGGTGGTGCCGCAGCTTTTGCTCACGGGGCGGAGCTTTCCCGCCGCGTGGGACCGCTATCTCCGCTATCTCGCCTACGCCATGGTCGCGAGCATCGTGTCGACCACGCTCTATCTCTCCAGCGCGCGCTTCGACGCGGCGGCGGCGCCGCGCCGGTCTTTGGCTCTGATCGTCGCCGTCCTGGTCGCGTCGTGGACGCGGAGCGCCCTTGCCGGGATGCTCGTCGGCGCCGTCGTCGCGCTGTCGCTCTCGTGGATGGCGGGATGAAATCATGCCCGAGCTGCCCGACGTCGTCGTCTATATCGAAGCGCTCGAGCGGCGCATCCTCGGCCGGCTGATCCAGCGCATTCGCCTCGCGAGCCCGTTTCTCCTCCGCTCCGTCGACCCGCCCCTGACCGAAGCGCGCGGCAAGAGAGTCCTCGGCCTCCGGCGGCTCGGCAAGCGCATCGTCTTCGACCTGGAAGACGATCTCCATCTGGTTTTTCATCTGATGATCGCCGGCAGGTTCCATTGGAAGCCGACCGGCGCGAAAATTCCCGGCCGGCTCGGCCTGGCGGCGTTCGATTTTCCCTCCGGGACGCTTGTTCTCACGGAAGCGGGGACGAAGAAGCGCGCGTCGCTCCATCTCGTTCGGGGAAAAGAGAAGGTCGCCGAGCATGAGCGGGGCGGGCTGGAAGTATTGGACGCGGACCGCGCAAGCTTTCGCGCCGCGCTTGCGTCGGAAAACCATACGCTCAAGCGCGCGCTCACCGACCCGCGGCTCTTCAGCGGCATCGGCAACGCCTACTCGGACGAGATCCTCCACGCGGCGCGGCTCTCTCCGATCAAGCAGACGCGGCAGTTGAGCGCCGACGAGATCGAAAGGCTTTACGACGCGACGCAAAAGACGCTCGGCGATTGGCTCGAGCGGCTCCGGCGCGAAGCGGGAGAGAAGTTTCCCGAGAAGGTGACGGCGTTTCGGAAAGACATGGCGGTGCACGGCAAATACCGCCAGCCCTGTCCGGTCTGCGGCGCGCCGGTGCAGCGCATCGTCTATGCAGAAAACGAGACCAACTACTGCGCCCGCTGCCAGACGGGCGGCACGGTCCTCGCCGACCGCGCGCTGTCGCGGCTGCTGAAAAAAAGCTGGCCGCGCTCGATCGACGAACTCTAAGGTGAAGCCTTGATCGCGGGTTGGAGTCTGCGCATGAGCGACGGA
>DASWFA010000051.1:0-2122 GCA_036394475.1 Binatia bacterium | reverse complement strand
AGGCGGTCGGCCGGCTGCGCGACCTGTTCGGCGAGAAAAAAGCCGAGCCGCGGCCGAAGAAGGCGGCGGACGCCGCCGGCGCGGGCCGGAAAAAATCCGTCGCATGAGAGAAATCAGGTGGCCGAGCCGGTAAACAGAGTCGTCTCCCCCCTGTCGGTCGACCGCGCGATCGCCGTCGACCGGGAGCGGGACAGGAACCGAGACCGGGAGAAAGACCGAGAGGAAAAGAAGCGCGCCGCGCCGGCCGGGGAAAAAATCGACCAGGAAGCGGCGCAGGCCGAAGCGGACGCGGAGCCGGCCGATCCCAAGAAGGGGAACGGCCTCGATATCAAAGTTTGAGATCCGCCGCGGCAAAGAAAGGGTGAGTTTATGAAAAACTGGATGTTGATCGTCGTTTCGGGCCTGCTCGTCATGTTCTTAAGCCGTTTGTGGCGCGAGGGCCAGGCGCGGGCCGTGGGCGGTTTTTATCTCCCCCGGCTCGGCGCGCTTTTCGCCGCGCTGGGAAGGCGGCGGGCGAGCCGGCCCGGCAGGGACGACCGCCTGGCGCGCCTCGAAGAGGTGCTCCGCAGCGCCGAAGTCACCAACAACGGCTTCTTCCAATCGCTCCAGATGGTGCAGAGAAATCTCGAAGCCGTGATCGCCCGGGCGGAAAACGCCGAGCAGCGGCTCCACGGCCTGCTCACCGAGACCGATGTGGGCAAGGCCGACCCCTACGCCTCGGCCGCCCTGCTGCTCGCGGAAGGCAGAGCGCCGGACGAGGTCGCCCGGATGCTCGGCCTGCCGGTCCATCAGATCCGGCTCGTCCAAAAGCTCCGCGACGCGGTCCGGCGCGACCCGAAGCCGCTCGCGCGGAAGGCCGCTCCGGAACGCGCGGAAAAAAAGCCCGAGCCGTCGCCCGCGCCGCCGGCGGCGAAAAAGCGCCCGATTTTTCCCGCTCCCCCGGCCCGGGCGGCCAATGGTGCCGCCCATAGGGAAAAAGATGCCGCCTGGCGCGGATAGGCGGCGCGAGGCTTAAAGGAAAAAGCATCGGCGCCGCGGCCCTTTTCTTTAGCAGCGCCGCTTAAAAAATCGCCGGTATGTTTATTGCGAATACGAAATTGCGGGATCATCCATGAACGACGCGATGTACAAAGCGGTTTCCGGCTCGATCGCCCAGATGCGCCGCCTCGACGTCGCGACGCAAAACCTGGCGAACTTGAAAACCCCCGGCTTCAAAGGCCAGCACCTGGCCTTCGGCGAGGTGCTCGCGGCCGCCGCCGATCCGGCCGGGCGGGCCGGCGGCCTGGTGTCGATCGCCGAGCAGCGCACCGATTTTTCCCAGGGCGAGCTCCAGCACACCGGCAACGATTTCGACCTGGCCATCGACGGCGCGGGCTTCTTCGTCGTCGGGGGGCGCTTCGGCCCGCGCTATACGCGCCAGGGGACCTTCACCCTCTCCTCCGACGGCACCATGATGAACTCTTTCGGCGAGCCGGTCCTGGGCGAGGGCGGCGAGCCCATTCGCGTCACCGGCAGGAAAATCGAAGTCAGCCCCGAAGGCGTGGTGCGCTCGGAGGAAGGCGAGATGGGGCGGCTCCGGGTCGTGCATTTCGCCGACAACCGCGCGCTCGCGAAAGAATCGCGCGGTCTCTATCGCGCGCCCGACGGCGCGGCCGAGAGCGCCGCGGACTACCGCATCCTTCAGGGCAGCGTCGAGCAGTCCAACGTCAACCCCGTCGAAGCGATGGTCGCCCTCATCACGCTGCACCGGCAGTTCGAGGCTTACGGCAAAGTGATGCAGATGATGGACGGCGCGACCGCGAGAATGCTGTCGGAAGGAGCGAGACTGTAACATGAGAGCCCTATGGACCGCCGCGACCGGAATGCAGTCGCAGCAGCTTACCCTGGACGTCATCGCCAACAACCTGGCCAACGTGCAGACGGCCGGCTTCAAACGCAGCCGGCTCGATTTTCAGGACCTGGTCTACGAGACCCTGCAGGCGCCCGGCGCCGCCTCGGCCCAGGGGCGCGAAGTCCCTTCGGGCCTCCAGGTCGGCCACGGCGCGCGCGCCGTCTCGACCTACCGGCTGTTCATCAAAGGCGACCTCCAGCACACCGGCAACCCGCTCGACATCGCGGTCGA
>DASWFA010000050.1:0-11396 GCA_036394475.1 Binatia bacterium | reverse complement strand
TGGCGCGGCCAACGGGCGCCGCGCCGGCCGCGCTCGCAGCGGCCGGCGCGGCAAAAACTGCACCCGGCGGGGAAATTAATTCCCCTTCCGCGCGGTCCGTCTTTGCCCCGCCTCGTCGGTGAGCTTCTGCTCCGCCCGCGCTTCTTCCACGCGGTGCCGCTCATGGCGCCGCTCATAGAGCTGCTCCAGGCTCTTCACGTCCCGGTTCGCTTCGAGCAGCTCGGCGCGCTTGGCCGCGCCCTGCTTCTCCACCCGGGCCAGGGCGGCGCGCCGCTCTCTCAGCCGCGTCCCGAGCGCCAGGTAAAAATCGGCGGCGAGCTTGATCTCGGCGACGGAGAGAAATTTCCCCTCGTGTTCTTCCATGCTCGCTCGATAATGATGGAGGCTCTCTTCGAGCCGGGCGATCTCGGCGGCGATGCGGCCCTTCGCCTGCTCCAGGGCGAGCATCTCCAGGCGCCGGTCTTCCCGCTTGCGCTCGCGATAGCGCAGGACGGAGGCTAAGCGAAAACGGAAAGGCATATTTTCACTCCAAAGTATCGAACTCAGGAATTTCGCCGCGCGCGAAGGCCCGCCTTGAAGGCCGAGTGCACCTGAGCGTGCAGGCACGCCGACTTGTTAGGTACTTGGCAGGAATTTCCATTCGTTCCAGAAACGACTCCATCCGACAGAAGTTTGAAGACCGCCTCAAGGCACAGGCCCATTGCACTCGGCCGGAAGAGCGCGCCGGAGCGCGCGCCGGTTTTATTCCGCCAAAACTTCCGCGAGTCCGGTGACGCTGGCGTCGAGATCGATGTCTTCGCCGCGCTCCTGGCAGAGATAGCGGCGGATGCGCGGCATGAGCTGGATCGCCCGGTCCACGTCCGGGTTCTTGCCCTTGACGTAGGCGCCGATCTGGATCAGGTCTTCCGCGTCCCGATAGGCCGCCAGCAGGCGCGTGATCTCGGCGACCAGTTTTTGCTGCTCGGGCGAGGTCACCTGGGGGCGCACGCGGCTGACGGAAGAGAGCACGTCGATCGCGGGGAAATGGCTCTGCTCGGCCAGCCGGCGCGACAGATGGATATGGCCGTCGGTGAGCGAGCGGACGGCGTCGCTTATCGGCTCGTGGATGTCGTCGCCTTCCATGAGCACGGTATAGAGCGCCGTGATGCTGCCCTTGCCCTTCCACGTGCCGGCGCGCTCGATCAGGCGCGGCAGGAGCGCGAAAACCGACGGCGTGTAGCCCTTGGTCGAGGGCGGCTCCCCGATCGCGAGCCCCGCCTCGCGCTGCGCCATGGCGAAGCGACTGAGCGAGTCGACCAGCAGGAGCACGTCCTGTCCCTGGTCGCAAAAATATTCCGCGATCGCGGTCGCCAGAAAGGCGCCGCGCACGCGCACGAGCGACGGGTCGGCGGAAGTGGCCGCGACCACGACGGTGCGCTCGCGGTCCGCCGCCGGCAGCCCGCGCTCGACGAAGTCCTCCACCTCGCGGCCGCGCTCGCCGATGAGCGCGATCACCTTCACGTCGACGCGCGTGTTGCGCGCGATCATCGCGAGCAGCGTGCTTTTGCCCACGCCGGCGCCCGCCATGATCGCCACCCTCTGCCCTTTGCCGCAGGTCGCCATGCCGTTGATCGCCCGGATGCCGACGTCGAGCGGCTCGGCGATGCCCTGCCGCTCCATCGGGTTCGAGCCGGAAATGTAAATCGGATAGGAATGGGCGCCGACGAGCGCGCCCTGGCCGTCGATGGGGCGGCCGAGGCCGTCGATCACCCGGCCGAGCAGCCCCTCGCCGACCGGATAGCGCGCCTCTTTGACCAGCGCCACGACCCGGCTCCCCGGCCCCACGCCGCGCAGCTCGCCGAGCGGCATCAAAAGCGTCTGCTCGCCCCGGAAGCCGACGACTTCCGCCATCGACGGAGTTCCGCCCTGGAGCGGATAGACGTTGCACACCGCGCCGACCGGAAGCCACGGGCCGCGGCTCGTGATCAAAAGTCCCACGACGTCGGTCACCGTGCCGGAGACGCGAAACGGAGCGAGGGTTTGGAGCCGGTGATGATAGGGCGCGAGCAGGCTTACGCTCATGGCGGCTACTCGTCCAGCAGTTGCCGTTGGATCTCTTCGACCTGGGTCGGAATGGTGGCGTCGACGACGCCGATCTCGGTTTCGATGCGGCAGCCGCCCCGGGGAATATCTTCGGAAGTCAGGACCTCGAACTTTCTTCCCGCCTCTTCGCCCATGCGCACCAGCTCCGGCTTGAGCTCGATCAGCAGCCGGTAGTCCGCGGGGTGGAGGCGCACGCGGATCAATCTGGCGTCGGGAACCTCGCGGCGTGCGCGCTCCAGCACCGAGGCGACGATCGCGGGGTCTTCGGCGAGCGCCTTGCCGACGATCTTCTCGGCGATCTCGAGCGCCAGGCGCACCAGCTCCGGAGTAAAGCGCCCGACCATCCGCTCTTCGAAGACGATCAGGGACTGGCCGGCCTGGGCCAGGCTCGTGAGCGCCGGAAGGATCTCGCTCCGGGCCTCGGCGCCGCCGAGGCTTTTGCCTTCCTCGTACGCCTGGCGCTTCAGCGCTTCGGCCTCGCGGCGGGCCTCGGCCAGGATCGCGCCCGCCCGGTCCTGCGCGGCGATCAAACACACGAGCGGCCCCAGCGCGCTCAATTCCAAAATTGCCGCCGCTTCGACGGCGGGCTCCTCTTCGAGCGACGCGATATCCGCCGCTTCGCCGAGGCAGAGGTCCACTTCGAGATAGGGCTGGATCTGGCTCGCGTCGAGGGCGTCTTTGAACAGGAGCTTATACAAGGATGTCCTCTTTGTTCTTGCCCGAAGTGAGATACACTTTTCCGTCGGCCTCGAGCTTGCGCGCGAAGTCGAGGATCTCGCGCTGCACCGCCTCCACGTCGCGGAGCCGGAGCGGCCCCATCGACTCCAGCTCTTCGCGGAGCAGCGCCCCGGCGCGCTCGGACATGTTGGCGAAGATCTTTTTCTTGAGCGAAGGGCTCGCGGTGCGCAGCGCCATCACCCATTTTTCCCGCTCGACCTCGCGGATGAGGACCTGGATGCTCAGATCGTCGATCCGGCTCAAATCCTCGAAGGTGAACATGAGCCGGCGCACGTTTTCCGCCAGCTCGGGCTCGACTTTCGCCAGGCCCACGAGCACGCGCTCTTCCGTCCCCTTGTCGACGTAGTTGAGGATTTCCGCCACCGGGCGCGGCCCGCCGACCTGCTTGCCCTGCACCTGGCGGATCTCGTTGCGCAGCACGTTGGTCACTTCCTCGATCACGCCGGGCGGCGTGCTGCCGAGCCGCGTGATGCGGTAGGCCACGTCGTCCTGCTTGTCTTCGGGGAGCAGCGTGAAGACCTCGCCGGCGTGGGCGGGATAGAGATGGGCGAGAATAAAGGCGATCGTCTGCGGGTGCTCGTCCTGGAGGAATTGGGCCAGCGTCTTGCCGTCCATCTCGTGCAGCGCCTCGACGCCGAAGGCTTCCTCCGGGGCGTGAAAGATCCGGCCGATGATGTGGGTCGCCTTTTCCGGCCCCATCACCTTGGTCAAAATCCGCATCAGGTAATCGGAGGTCTCCTGCGGCAGAATGTTGATGTTCGCCTCGTTGAGGCGCTGGCGCGTGTCTTCGTAAACCTGCTCGATGTGCTCGGTCTCGATCTGAGCCATGCGGTGGATGCCCTGGCGCAGCATGATGAGCTCGCGCTCTTCCAGCTCGCCCGCCAGCGCGGTCGCCGTCTTCTCGCCCACGAGCGCGAGCAGCACCGCCGCCTTCTCCGGGCCGTTCAGCGGGCGGGCGTTGTTGGTATTGTCCTTGCGCGTTTCCGCCCGCATCAGTTCATCTCCGCGTGCCGGCCGTTACCCGCCGCCGGGTGGAGCTTGGGCTCCCCTTTGTCGTCCTGAAGCCACGTCCGTATGATCCTGACCGTCGCGTCGTGGTAGTCGTGGGCGATCTGGACCAGCTGCTCGCGCCGCGGGTCCGGCGTGACGACGATCTTTTCCGCCGCCACCGCGGCCGTCTCGCGGGCCAGCTCGAGCTGCGGCTCGGCGCCCGTCGAGCGGCGCCGCTTGCGCCCCCGGAGACAGAGCAGGAGAAAGGAGAAAAGCAGCAGGGCGCCGGCGGCGACCGCGAGCTCCGTCCCGGAGCTCGGCCGGGGCAGGTTGGCCAGCGGGCCGTTGGCGACGGCCGGCGGCGCGGGCTCGCCCTTGAAAGGTATGTTGGCTATCTCCACCTGATCGCCGCGGCCTTCGTCGTAGCCGATCGCCTTCATGACGATGCCTTTGATCTGCTCGATCTCTTCGGCCGGGCGCGGAACGTAAACGCCGCCTTCGTATTTGCCGTCGACCAGCACCGCCACGGAAGTGCGCGTGATCTGGCCGCGCGGCTCGACGATGCGGCTCGTGGTCTTGCCCACTTCGTAGCTCACCATCTGGCCGCCTCTTTTGGCCGGGGCGTCTTTCTGGCCCGCCGCCTCGCCGCCGGGCACGTTGGACTGCACGCCGGGCACGCCGCCGGCTTTCGCGCCCGATTTGGCGGGGGCGTCGTCGCCCAATTGCTGCTGCGCGCGCACGACCTGATTGGCCGGATCGAATTGCTCGCGCACCATCTGCGTTTCCTGAAAGCTCATCTGGGCGTTCACGCGGACCACGACCCGCCCCGGGCCGAGCACCGGGTCGAGCATCGTCTCGATCCGCCGCTCGGTTTCCTGCTCGAACTGGACTTTGAGCTGGTGCAGCGCTTCGGGCTCGCTCGACGCGCCGGGGGCCGGCAAGGCGCGCAGCAGCCGGCCCGAAGTGTCGAGCACCGTGACGCGGTCGGGCGTCAGCTTGGGCACCGACGTCGCTATGAGGTGGATGATGCCGTCGACCTGATCGGCGGTCAGGTGAAAGCCGGGCCGGAGCTCGATCACCGCCGAGGCCGAGGGCTTCTCCTCGGCGCCGAGAAAACTCGAGCGCGACGGCAGGGCCAGGTGAATCCGGCTCGACTGCACCGCGCCGAGGGCGTTGATGGTCCGGACGAGCTCGCCCTGCAGGGCCCTCAGATAGTTGACCTGCTGGGTGAACTCGCTCATGCCGAAAGTGGTCTTCTCGAAAATCTCGAAGCCGACCCCGCCGCCGAGCGGGATGCCCTTGCCGGCGAGCTTCAGGCGCGTTTCGTAAACGATCTGGCGCGGCACCGAGATGACCGTGCCGTCGCCGCCGATCTGAAAGGGGATCTTGTCCGCCTCCAGCTCGCGAATGACCGCGGCGCCGTCCTGCGGCGATAGATTGGTGAAGAGCGGGCCGTAGTAGTTGCGCTTGAAAAAGTAGCCGCCGGCGAGAGAGACGGCGAGAAAAACCGGGACGCCCAGCACGATCAGCCGTTTTTGCTGCGGCGAGAGCGCGGCGAAAAAGCGCTCAAGCTGCTGCCGGACGGCTCCGATAATTTGAAGAATCTGATCGAGCAAGTTGCACCGATGTTCGGGTTAAGAGTTTTTCAAGCTGATCGCCGACAGCCGATCGCCAAGCCCGTCATACCTGCATGCGGATGATCTCCTGGTACGCTTCGAGCACTTTGTTCCGGACCTGCATCATGAAGCGGAACGAGATGTCGGCTTTTTCCAGAGCGACCATGGTGTCCTGCAGGTCGCCCTTCCCTTCCGCGACGAGCTGCTGGATGGCGCTGTCCGCCTTCTGCTGCAGCTGGTTCACCTCGCCCAGCGCGTCTTTCAGGTAGCTGTTGAACTCCGTCTTTGCCGCGCCCGAGGCGCTGGGCTTGAGCGCCTCCCCGATCGGAGGCATCAGCCCGGCGCCGCCCAGCTCTTTGATCGCCATGATTCGTTCTCCCGGATGAATTTTTTACGACTGCCGGCCGAGGTCCAAAAGCTTCCGCACCAGGCCTTTGGTGGCGTTGAAGACCGCCAGGTTCGCCTCATAGGAGCGCACGGCGGACATGAGGTCGGTCATCTCCTCCATGACGTTGATGTCGGGAAAGGAGACGTAGCCCTCGCCGTCGGCGTCCGGATGCTCGGGGTCGTAGACTTTTCTGGGCGCCTTGGCGCTTTCGCGCACGCCCGCCACTTCCACGGCCACGAGGCCGCTCGGCCGCCCGGAAAATCCGACGGTCATGAGCCCGGGCGCCTCCCCGTCCATCGGCAGGGTTTGAAAAACCACGTCGCGCCTTTTATAGGGGCCGCCCTCGGGCGTGCGGGTGGTCTCGGCGTTCACCAGGTTGCTGGTGACGACGTTCATGCGGCTCCGCTGCGCCTGCATGCCCAGGCCGCTCACGTTTAAAAGCTTATAGAGGTCCATTCTGATTTCTCCTTTTTATTTTATCTCCTGCCTTCGCTGATGGCGTAGCGCAGGTTCGCCAGCGTCCGCCCGAGCAGGACCAGGCTGGTCTCGTAGGATAGGGAGTTTTCGACCAGCGTGGCGATCTGCCGGTCGAGATCGACCGAGTTGCCGTCCATTTTTCCCTCCGGCTCTTCTACGCGGACCAGAGAGTCGACGGCGCCGCCGCCCGAGGAAAAATCCGGGGCGCGCGCCGAGACGAGCTGGAATCCCGCGTCGGGGCCGCGGCCGGGAGCGGTCTCCGGGGCGGCGAAGCTCTTGAGCGCGGCGGCAAAGTCGATGTCTTTGGCCCGGTATCCCGGCGTGTCCGCGTTGGCGATGTTGCCGGACAGCAGCTCGTGCCGCATGGCGCGGAGCCGCATGGACAGCGACAGCAGTTGATGGGTCGAGCCGAACAGCGTGAACGCGGCCATCTACGCCTCCATCCCGCATTCGCGGGTGCGGTAGAGCTTCAGCTTGTTGCGGAGCGTCCGCACGCTGATGCCGAGGAGCTTGGCGGCTTCCGTGCGGTTGTTGCGCACCTCGGCGAGGGTTTGGAAGATCAATTTCTCCTCCATCCGCCGGACCGACATGCCGGGCGGGATCTTCTCCGCCGCCGCGCGATGCGGCAGGAAGGCTTCGGCTCCGGGGACCGCGCCGAACGCGGCCGGCCTGAAATCGCCGAAGGCTTTCGCCACCGCGTCTTCCTCCAGAAGGAGATGGCGGCTCTCGACCGCCCCTTCGCCGGCCAGGATCGCGGCGCGCTCGAGGACGTTGAAAAGCTCGCGGATATTTCCCGGCCAGGAGCGGGCGTTGAGCTCCGCCAGCGCCTCGGGCGCGAGGAAATTCTTTTTGTAGCCCCGGTCGGCGAAAAACGCGCGCGCCAGCGGCTCGATATCCTGCATGCGCTCTCTCAGCGCGGGGAGCCGGAGCGGGATGACGTTCAGGCGGTAAAAAAGGTCCTCGCGAAAAGCGCCCGAGCGCACCATCTCGCGGAGATCGCGGTTGGTGGTGGCGATGACGCGGGCGTCGATCGCCAGCGGCCGCTTGCCACCGAGCCGGTCCACCTCGCGCTCCTGCAGCACGCGGAGCAGCTTCGCCTGGAGCGCCAGCGGCATCTCGCTCACCTCGTCCAAAAGCAAAGTCCCTTTGTGCGCCAGCTCGAACTTGCCGGCCTTGGCCGCGACGGCGCCGGTGAAGGCGCCTTTTTCGTGGCCGAACAGCTCGGACTCGAGCAGGCCTTCGGGCAGCGCGGCGCAGTTGATCGCGACGAACGGGCCGCCGTCGCGGCGGCTGCGCGCGTGGAGGAAGCGCGCCAGGAGCTCTTTGCCGGTGCCGCTCTCCCCGGTGACGAGCACCGCGGCCTGCGACTTGGCGACCTGCGCGGCGAACCTGAGCAGCGCGAGCATCTGCGGATGGGTCGTGACGATGTCGCCCGTCTCCGGCTCGCCGCCGGACTGCTCGGCGCCGCCCGCGAGCGCGTGCTCCACGAGGGGAATCAGCTCGCGATAGGAAAAGGGCTTGACGAGAAAGTCGTAGGCGCCGAACTTCATCGCCTCGACGGCTTCCGGCACCGTGGCGTAGCCGCTGATCATGATGAACGGAATGCCTGAAAAGCGCTTGAGCAGCTCCATGCCGCCCGCGCCGGGCATGCGCACGTCGCTCACCACGAGGTCGACGCCGCCCTGCTGGATGAGGCGGCCCGCCTCTTCTCCGTCGGCGCACGGCGTCACCTGATGGCCGGCGGTCCGGAGCGCTTCGTCGAGCGCCGCCCGCATCGTCGGGTCGTCGTCAGCTATGAGAATCCGCTTCTGCATGGTCCTCCACGCTTCCCGCAACGGGCAACAAAAGAACGAAGCGGCTGCCGCGGCCCGGCTCCGAGGCGACCTCGATGGAGCCGTGGTGCGCGCGGACGACCTTATGGGTCAGCGCCAGTCCCAGGCCCGTGCCCGCTGCTTTGGTGGTAAAAAATGGGTCGAAGATGCGCTCGCGGTTTTCCGGCGCGATGCCGGCGCCGTCGTCGATGACGCTGATTTCCAGATTGCGGTGAATGCGGCCGTTCATGGTGTAGCGCGGCGACCGTTTGACGGTGAGCCGCACCCTGCCGCCCTCGGGCATCGCCTCCTTGGCGTTGGCGACGAGGCTCAGCAGCGCCTGCGCCAAAAGCCCGCGATCGCCCCATAACGGCGGCAGCTCCGGCTCGATGTCGACGGCGAGCGACCAGCGCTCGGGCCGGAAAATCGAGCTGGACAGCTCTTTGACGTCCCGGATCAACAGGACCACCGGCACCAGGTCGGCGGCGATGGAAGGTTCGGTGGCGAACGAGAGCAGACGGGAGATCGTGGTGTAAAGGCGGGAGACGGCGCTCAAAATCTCGCCGGCCACGCGCTGGGTGTCCCCGCCTTCTTTTTCCTTGAGCAGCGAGGCGTAAAGCTCGATGCCGCCGAGCGGGCTTCGGATCTGGTGCGCCATCTCCGCCGCCATCTCCCCCAGCGCGGCCAGCCGGCGCGTCCGCGCCGCCTCGGCCTCCAGGCGCTTCAGCCGCCCGACGTCCTGAAGCACGAGGACGTAGCCGCCGCTCTGGTTCTCGCCCACGACGATTTCCGAGATCGTGAGATGCACGGGAATGGTCGAGCCGTCGGCCAGCTGAACGCTCCGCTCGCATTCCAGCGGGAGCACGTCGCGCCGCCCGAGCTCGAGACAGTTGAGCAGCCTCTCTCCCATGAGCAGGGCGAGCCGCTCGCGCCCCGCCGCGCCCACGAGCTCCGTCCAGCGGCGGTTCACGAGCGTCGGCTCGAGCTCGCGGTCCAGCACGAGAACCCCGGCTTTGAGGCTCTCCAAAATGGAGAGCAGATAGGCCCGCGCCTTCTCGCGCTCGAACAGGCTCGCCTCCAGCTCGCGATTTTTTCTCTCCAGCTCGCCGTCGAGGCTGGCGACGCGCACCTGGAGCCGGCGGTATTCCTCGGTCAGCTCCACGCTGCTTTGATGGAAGCGCGAGATCAGGTCCGCCAGGACTTCTACGTCCATATCTGCGGGAGCCCGGAAAGTTTCAGTCAAAGCCTGCATCGTTTTTCCATCACTGGGAAATTATTGCCTTCGAAATCAGCAATCGCTATGCCAAACGCCCGGCGCTCCCGGGAAGCGTGTTTCGCGTCCTCTTCACGGCGTCGCCAGACCCGCCAGCTGCCGCGCGGGAAAAATTTGCCGGCCGGGCGTCAAGGAAAAGTGATCGGGCGTCAAGTTCCTGACTGGCGCGAGCGGCAAGGCGAACTGCCGCGCCCCATGGCTCATGTCCTGGCGGCGCAGCCGCTCGACCAGCGTCGTCCGGTTGAGCCGCAGCAGCTCGGCGGCCCGGCTTTTATTGCCGCCGGTGCGCGCCAGCGCCTGGCGCATCAAGTCGGTTTCGAGGTTCTTCAAGAAGGCGTCGAGATCGACGCCGTCGCTCGGCAGCGCCACTTTGGATTCGAGGTCGTTCTTCAGGGCGCGCTTCTCGGCGAGATAGGCCGGGACGTCCTTCGCCCGGATCGCTCCGTCTTCGTTCAGGACGACGAGCCGCTCCATGAGATTTTCCAGCTCGCGCACGTTTCCCGGCCAGTCGTAGCGCTGGAGCATGGCGAGCGCCTCGTCTTCGATCGATCGGATGCCTTTCCCCTTTTTCCGGCTCTGCTGGCTTAAAAAGTGGGCGATGAGGAGCGGGATGTCTTCGCGCCTCTCTCGGAGCGGCGGCAGGAAAACCGGCAGGACGTTCAGCCGGTAAAACAGGTCTTCGCGGAACAGGCCCTCCGCCACCGCCTGATTGAGATCGCGGTTGGTCGCGGCGACCACGCGCACGTCGACGCGCACGGCTTTATCGCTGCCGACCGGCTCGAAAACCCGCTCCTGCAGCACGCGCAGCAGCTTGACCTGGAGCTTCTGGCTCATGTCGCCGATCTCGTCGAGAAAAAGCGTGCCGCCGTGGGCGAGCTGAAAACGGCCCTGGCGCGCGTTGATCGCGCCGGTAAAAGCGCCGCGCACGTGGCCGAAGAGCTCGCTTTCCAAAAGCTCCTCGGGGATCGCCGCGCAGTTGACCGGGACGAACGGCTGCGCCACGCGCGCGCCCATACGATGGACGGCGTTGGCGACCATCTCTTTCCCGGTGCCGCTCTCGCCCATGATCAGCACGTTGGCGTCGCTGCCGGCGAGCTTGAGTATGAGATCAAAAATCTCCCGCATCACCGGGCTTTCGGCCACCATGCCGATGGTTTGCCACGGCAGGCCGGCGGCGGCGCGGTCGAGCAGTTCGTCTAGTATCGCCATAAAAGACTCCTTCCTGGGACTTTGGAGGCACGCCCCGCTTCACCGCGCGGGCATGAGCCACCGCTGCAAAATTTTCCGGTACGCGGAGGCGCTGAGCAATTCTAGGGCCAGAGTTTTTAAGCCGGGGCGTGGGAGCGCCGCTTTTGCGCTTTCGAAAAACCGCCGGGGGCTGCCGGACGGAGACGGAAGAGCGCGCCTAACCCGGCGCGGTCCAATGGTTTTCCCGCCGCCGTCGAAAGCGCGGCGGGGCCGGGGCGCGATCTATTTAATTTTGCCCAACCAAGCGGAACTGCGCCGGCCACAGGGGTGCAGGCTCCGGCGGCAAAGCGGCAAAAAAGTAACGCTTTGGCCCGTGGCTGTTACAAATGTAACGCGCCGCCTGTACATAAAAAATCCCTTGAAAGGAAAATAGAACATTGGTACACTCCCGCTCCAAGTTAGCGGCGCATAGGATTTCGATCCGGCATCATGGTACGAAGCGGGCGTTAAGAGCGTCCGGCAAAGCCCGATGGAACCGAATTCGAACCTTATAATAGACCGCAAGCCCGAAGCCCTCATCGACGAGCGTGACGTCCTCGACGCCGTCAGCCGGGCCATCCTGAACCATATGGGGTTGAGCCCTCTGGTGCAGGATATCCTCGAGTTAATGCTTCCTCTGGGTCCGTTCGATATGGGGCGGGTCCGGCTCCTCGATCCGAAAACCAACGCGACGATAGTGGCCGGCGCCGTCGGATGCCATTGGCGGACGGACAGCGAGAAGGCCGGGCGGGAGCCGCTGCTCAGGGTGATCCGGGAGGTCGTCCAAAACGGCG
>DASWFA010000049.1:0-10063 GCA_036394475.1 Binatia bacterium | reverse complement strand
CGAGCCACTTCGGGCCGGACAATTCGTGGACGGCCGGGAAAGAGGTGATGGTCGCGATCCGCCCCGAGCAGATCGCGCTTTCCTGCTCGCCCGCGGGCGGGAAGCGCAACGTCCTCCCCGTGACCCTGCAATCGAGCCAGTTCCTCGGCGACCGCTACGAGTACACGGTCGCGGTCGGATCGGAAAGCCGGGTCTTGACCGTGCCGGCGTCGCAGCCGCTCAAGCCGGGACAAAAAATCTATCTCGAGTTCGATCCCGAATCGATCACGCTCTGGCCCACGGCGTGAAAAAGTTTCGGGTTTCGAGCTTCGGGCTTCGAGTTAAGGCAATACGTAGAAATCCGGAAAATTGACAGGAAGGAGAGGAGGTGCGGCAATCTCGAATCCAGGCGGAGACCTTCTGGTGCAGCGTCGTGCTCGCCGGGGCGGCTTTTTTCATCCTCTATCCGATCCTCCTGATCATCGTCAACAGCTTCCAGGTCGCCAAGCCGGGGATGCCGCCGCTCTACGGCCTGGACGGCTGGCGCGCGGTCGCCGCGGAGCCGGGGCTCCGCCGGGCGCTCTACAATACCTTCTCGCTGCTGGCGGTCCGGCAGATCCTCTCGTTTCCCATCGCCGTCTTCATGGCGTGGCTGCTCGCGCGCACCGATCTCCCCGGCAAATCCTTTCTCGAATTCATGTTCTGGCTCTCTTTCTTCCTGCCGTCGCTGTCGGTGACGCTCGGATGGATCCTGATCCTCGACCCGGACTACGGCATCGCCAACCAGATGTGGAAGACGCTCTCCGGCGCGGCCCAGGGGCCGTTCAATATTTATTCGTTCTGGGGCATCGTCTGGGCGCACATCGGCCATAACACCACCGCGGTCAAGGTGATGCTGCTCACGCCGGCGTTCCGCAACATGGACGCGTCGCTCGAAGAGGCGTCGGAGGTGGCCGGCGCGGGGAGGCTCGGCACGCTCGCGCGCATCCTGGTGCCGATCATGACGCCGGTCTTCATGGTCGTGCTCGTCCTGGCGATCATCAACGGCCTCCAGGCGTTCGAGATCGAGATGATCCTCGGCGCGCCGATCGGGCTCCACGTCTACAGCACCAAGGTCTACCAGCTCGTGCAGCAGGAGCCGCCGTCGTTCGGCCCCGCGACGGCGCTGAGCTCGCTGGTGCTTTTCATCCTGCTGCCGCTGATCTTCCTGCAGCGCCGCCTGCTCGGGCGGCGGCAGTACACCACGATCACCGGGCGCTACCGGCCCAAGCCGATCGCGCTCGGGAAATGGCGCCTGCCGGCGCTGGCCCTGGTCGTGCTCGTCGCGCTGGTGATCACCGTGGCGCCGATGGCGTTCGTGCTCCTGGGAACGTTCATGTCGCTGTTCGGCTTTTTCCACATCGAGCACGCCTGGACAGTCGAGAACTGGAAGCGGGTCTTCGACGATCCGATCTTCCTCCTGTCGCTCAAGAACACGGTCCTGATGTCGCTCGGGGCGGCGGTCCTTTCGGTCTCGCTGTTTTCGCTCGTGGCCTATATCTCGGTCCGGACGAAATTCGCCTGGCGCTCGGCGCTCGACTTCATCACCTGGCTGCCCTCCGCCATGCCGGGGATTCTCATGGGCATCGGGCTCCTCTGGCTCTTTCTCGACGTCCCGATTTTTCGCCCGCTCTACGGCAGCCTGTGGCTGCTCATCATCGCCACGGTGATCAGCAGCATCACGCTCGGCACCCAGCTCATCAAGTCGAATCTCCTGCAGCTCGGCATGGAGCTGGAGGAGGCGTCGCAAGCTTCCGGCGCGTCGTGGTGGGCGACCTACCGCCGCATCGTCGCGCCGCTCGTCTTCCCGAGCCTCTTGCTCGTGGGCGTGCTCGGCTTCATCCACGCCGCGCGCGACATCAGCAACGTCGCGCTGCTGGCGACCTCGGGGAGCCGGACGCTCGCTTTGCTGCAGCTCGATTTTATGGTATCGGGCCGTTACGAGAGCGCGGCGGTGGTCGCGACGATCGTCATGCTGCTCACCACCGGAGTGGCGCTGATCGCCCGCTTCCTCGGGCTCCGCGTCGGCATCCGGGCGTGAAACCTTTAAAGGAGTCGAAGATGAAATTCTCGCGATGGACGCTGGCGCTGGCGCTGCTGGGTCTCGTTCTGGCGAACGAAGCGCCCGCGCAGACGAAGCCGAAAGAATGGGACGCGCTCGTGGCGGCGGCGGAAAAAGAGGGGCAGCTCGCCATCGCCGGCCCTCCGGGCGAGACCTACCGCTTCGCGCTGGTCGACTGGTTCCAGAAAAAATTCCCCAAGATCAAGGTCGAATACAACGGCGCGAGCGGCCGCGACCAGGTGCCGCGCATCACGCGCGAGCGGCAGTCCGGCATTTACAACTGGGATATTTACATCGGCGGGCCGACTTCGCCCCTGGGGGCGCTGAAGCCGATCGGCGCCTTCGACCCGCTGCCGCCGGAGCTGGTCCTCGCCGAGGCGACCGACAACGCCAAATGGCACGACGGCTTCCGCTCCGGCTTCATGGACGCGGAGGACCGGCTCTATTACGCCTTCGACGGCACCGCCTCCGACGTCGTCTACGTCAACGCCGACATCGTCGCGCCCGCGGAGATCAAATCCTTCAAGGACCTCGCCAGCCCCAAATGGAGCGGCAAGATCGTCTGGGAGGACCCGCGGCAGGAGGGCTCGGGGCTCAACTCCGCGCTGCTCTTCCAGCTCACCTACGGCGAGGCGTTCATCAGAAAGCTTCTCGCCGAGCAGAAGATCGTCTTCACCCGCGACCGGCGCCAGCTGACCGAATGGGTCGTGCGCGGCCGCTACCCGATCGCGATCTCGCTCCCCTCCGACCAGCTCAAGATCTTCCTGGAAAAGGGGCTCGGTAAAAACATCAAGGTCGTCGACGATCCCCATTTCGTCCAGTCGATCAATCCCGGCTTCGGCGCCTTCGGCCTCCTGAACCGCCGCCCGCACCCGAGCGCCGCCAAGCTCTACGTCAACTTGCTCCTGACCAAGGAGGGGCAGACGAGCTGGGTCACCAACGGCGGCGGCCGCAACAGCCGCCGCAACGACGTGCCGCTCGGCGACCCCGAATTCGCCATCAAGCCGGGGGTGAAATACGTCCAGAGCCAGAGCGAAAAAATGATCGCCCAGCGCCTGGCGATCGCCAAGCTGTCGAAGGAGATGATACCGCAGTAGTCGACGCGGGCGAGAAGGAGCCGTCAATGTTTGTTCGATCGATGCTGATCGTCCTGTTGAGTTTTTTCCCCGCCGCCGCCGAGGCGGCGGACAGCGGCGCCGCGCCCAAAGACTGGGCCGACATCGTCAAGGCCGCCGAGGCGGAAAAGCAAGTGAACCTCGCCGGCCCTCCGGGCGACGCTTTTCGCGCGGCGCTGACCGACTCTTTTAGAAAAGCCTACCCGAAAATCAACGTCGAGCTATTGGGCGGCAGCGGCCGCGACAAGGTCGCCCGGATTCTCCGCGAGCGGCAGGCCGGGGTCTACGAGTGGGACCTCTACATCTCCGGGCCGACTTCGGCGCTGGCGGCCTTCAAGCCGGTGAACGCCTTCGATCCGTTCCGGCCGCTGCTCGTCCTGCCCGAGGTGAAAGAAGACCGCAACTGGATCGGCGGCCTCGACGGCGGCTGGGCCGACGTGGAGAAGAAGCTTTACTATACGTTCGCGGGGAGCCTCGCCGGCGACAACATCCACGTCAACTGGGACATCGTTCCCGCCGGGCAGATCAAGTCCGCCCTGGACCTGCTCGATCCCAAATGGGCCGGCAAGATCGTCATGCAGGACCCGCGGGTCGAAGGGAAGGGCCTCAACGACGCGCTCGTGCTCTCGCTCGCCTACGGCGAGAATTTCGTCCGGAGGCTCTTCCGCGAGCAGAAAATAGTCTTCACCGGCGACCGGCGCCAGCTGGTCGAGTGGGTCGTGCGCGCCCGCTACCCGATCGCCATCGGCCTCAACGAGTATTTTTTGACCACTTTTCAGGAAAAGGGAGTGGGGAAGAACGTCAGCGCGTTCGTCGATCCGAAGACGCAGATCTACTGGTCGTCGGGGTCGAGCGGCATCGGCGTATTCAGCCGCGCGCCGCATCCGAACGCGGCCAAGGTCTACGCCAACTGGCTGCTGTCGAAGGCCGGGCAGACCGACTGGATCAAGACCCAGACCAACAGCCGGCGCCTCGACGTGCCGCCGTTCGACCCCGCGGGCGCGCTCAAGCCCGGCCAGGCCTATCGCAACACCCAGGCGGAGGACATGATCCCGGCGCGGCAGAAGATCGAGCAGCTGGCGAAAGAGGCGATTCAATAATACCGAAATAATACATGTACAAATATTTGAGATATGTAGCGTAAATAGCTGATTTATATAAAGAATCTAAAAGAAAATACTTGCAATACGATCCTCCCGGCGTTATTCTATCTCCACCTGGATCGACGGGAGGACTCGCCATGTTGAGCCGGCAAGACAACGAAACGATGACGCGCGTAGGGCCGGGCACGCCGGCGGGAAATTTGCTCCGCCGCTATTGGCATGCCATCTGTCCCGCCGCCGAGATCACAGCGCAAAAACCCAAAAAGCGGCTTAAAGTTTTAGGCGAGGAGCTGGTCCTGTTCCGCGACGGAAGCGGAAAGTACGGCCTCGTCGGCGAGCACTGCCCGCACCGCGCCGCCTCGCTCTACTACGGCACGGTCGAGCCGGACGGCATCCGCTGCGCCTATCACGGCTGGAAGTTCGACGCCCGGGGAAAATGTCTGGAGCAGCCGCTGGAGCCTCAGGGCAGGTGCTTCAAGGAAGAGATCAACCACACCGCCTATCGGATCGAAGAGCTGGCGGGCATTCTCTTCGCCTACATGGGCCCCCGGCCCGCGCCGCTCCTCCCGCGCTGGGACCTGCTCGTGCGCGAGGACGGGATTAAGAAAATCGTCGTCCTGCCGGAGCATAAATGCAACTGGCTCCAGACGATGGAAAACTCCGTCGACCCGGCGCACACTTTTTATCTCCACGCGCACCAGTTCAAAATCCGCGGCATGAAAGGCGGCGAGTACTACGGCCGGCCGATCGAGAAGCTCGAGTTCGAGGAGGTGCGCGGGCCGCTGTGGGCCGGCGTGCTCAAGAAGCGGACCTACGCCGACAGCGTGGAGACCGAGAGCGAGGCGGGCCACCCGCTGGTTTTCCCCAACATGCTCTACGCGCCGCAGGGGCCCGACCTGGTGATCCACTGGCGCACGCCGATCGACGACGCCAACACCTATGTCATCTGGATGACCTTCCGGCCGTCGAAAGACGGCGCGCGCGTCGAGCAGCCCGCGCGGCCGCCCGTCGAGTACCTGCCGCCGATGCTGACGCCGGAAGGCGAGTACGAAATGACGACTTTCGCCAGCCAGGACATGATGGCGTGGGAGACCCAGGGGCCGGTCTTCGACCGCACGAAGGAACACCTGGGCGCGACCGACCGGGGCATCACGCTCTACCGGCGCCTGCTGAAAGAGCAGATCAGGGTCGTGGCGGACGGCGGCGAGCCGCTGGGCCTGATCCGCGACGCGGCGCAAAACCGGTGCGTCACGTTCGACGTATCGAAAGGCCAGGCGCGCGAGGAATATTTGAAAACCTGGAGCGCCTCCTACCACGATCTCAGCCATCAGGTGGAATAAGCAGCGCCGGGCATCTCTTGGCCCGGCGCGCGCGGGTTGATTTCCATTCCCCAGTCGGGCTACAAACTTGCCATTGGGACGTTCGGGCCGCTTTTCGCCCCGGACGGGAACCGTCTCTATACAAAATAGAAGCTAGATGCTCGCGGGCGCTCAGACTTCGACACGGATAACGGCGGCGCTCGGCGGCGCGCTGCTGGCGGGCCTGGTTGCGCCCGCTCTCGCCCTCGTTGTTTCCTGTGCGGCCTGGGCCGCCGAAGCCAGGGACCCGGGCAAGGCGGAATGGACCAGGGCGGTCGCCGGGGCGAAAAAAGAGGGCAGGCTGTCGGTCTTTCTCTACCAGCGCGACAACATAGAGACCGCCGTGCGGGCCTTCGAGAAGGCCTATCCGGAAATCCAGCTCACGATCGCGAGCGTGTCGGCGGCGGACACCGGCCCGCGCATCATGGCCGAGCGGCGCGCCGGGAAGTTTTTGTGGGACGTGTGCATCTGCGGCCCGACCACGCCCTTTTCCGTGCTCCTGCCCGCCAAGGCGCTCGACCCGGTGAAGCCGGCGCTGCTGCTCCCGGAAGTCCTCGACGAGTCTAAATGGTGGAGCGGCAAGCACCAGTACATGGACGCCGAGGGGCAATTTATTTTTGTCTTTCTGGGCAGCGTCGAGATGCCGAACCTCTACTACAATAAGAGCCTCGTCGATCCGAAGGAGTTTCGCTCCTTCTGGGACCTGGTGAATCCCCGGTGGAAGGGAAAGATTCTCGCCCTCGACCCGCGCCAGCCGGGGCGGCAGCGCGTCGGCGCGCGCTTTCTCTACCACATCCCCGGCCTCGGCGCGCCTTTTCTCACCCGCCTTTTCACCGAGATGGACGTGACGCTCAGCCGCGACGACCGCCAGTCGATGGACTGGCTCGCGGTCGGCAAGTTCCCGCTCTGCCTTTTTTGCGGCGACCTCGAGCGGGCGCGCTCGCAGTCGCTCCCGGTGGACGAGTTCGACACCTACAAATGGAAAGAGAGTCCGGCCGTCTATTCGGGCAGCAACGGCACCGTGGCGCTGATGAACAACGCGCCGCACCCGAACGCCGCGCGGGTCTTCATCAACTGGCTCCTTTCGCGCGACGGCCAGGCGAGCTATCAGAAGATCATGAACAGCCCCGACCTGGTGATGGAGTCGATGCGGGTGGACATCCCGAAAGACCCGGTGCCGGCGGACAAGCGCCGCGCGGCGGGAGTGAATTATATCGTCATGGACACGCCCGAGCGGAGCAACCAGGAGCCGGTCGCGAAGCTCCTGAAGGAAGTCATCAAACAGTAGAACGGAGAAATTTTATGGCCGAAATCGTTTTGGGCCTGGGCACTTCCCACAGCCCGCAGCTGAGCATCCCCTGGACCGAGTGGAACCTGCTGCGCGAGAAGGACGAGACCGACCCGCGCCTGGACTACCCGGCGCTGCTCAAGTCCGCCGCCGCGCGCAAGCCCGGCCTCGAGGCCGACCTCACGCAGGAGAAATGGCGCGAGCGCGACGAGGCCTGCCAGAAGGCGATCGCGCGCGTCGGCGATCTCCTGCGCGCGGCCAAGCCGGACCTGGTGCTGGTCTTCGGCGACGACCAGCAGGAGCAGTTCCACGACGACAACATGCCGACCTTCGCGCTCTACCACGGCAAGGCGCTGCCGGTGGTCAAGCACACCGGGCGGAACCCGGCGCGGTGGAAAGAGGCGGAGGAGCGCGGCTGGGCCGAGACCGCCCCGGAATATGAGAACGGCTGGGAGCTGGCCCAGCACCTGATCTCGTCGCTCACCGCGGACGAGTTCGACGTCGCGCGCTGCAACAAGCTCCGCGCCGAGATCGGCGTCGGCCACGCCTTCAGCTTTCTCTACCGGCGCGTCTGGCCCGGCGGCACGGTGCCGAGCCTGCCGCTCATGGTCAACACCTATTATCCGCCCAACCAGCCGACGCCCAAGCGCTGCTACGCGCTCGGGCAGGCGATCCGCCGCGGCGTCGAGTCGTGGAAAAAGGACGCGCGCGTCGTGCTGATGGCCTCGGGCGGGCTCAGCCACGTCGTCATCGACGAGGAGCTCGACCAGGTGGTGATCGAAGGGTTGATGCGGAAAAAGCGCGACCTGCTCTTTTCCCTGCCGCGCCCCAAATTGAAGGGCGGCACGTCGGAGATCCTCAACTGGGTGGCGCTCGCGGGCGCCATGGAATCGGCGCAGATGGACCTGATCGACTACATCCCCACCTACCGCTCGCTGGCGGCGACGGGATGCGGCATGGCCTTCGCGTCGTGGCGGTAACGCGGCGAATGAAGGCGATCCGGCAAACCTGCCTCGCATTTTGCCTGCTGCTCGGCCTGCTGCCCGCGCCGGCGCGCGCGGCCGAGAGCTGGCAGGCGGAGTGGGAGCGGACCAGGGCCGCGGCGGAGAAAGAGGGCGAGATCGCCTTTTACACGCTGGGCGACGACTACCACTACCTCAAGGAATTCGAAAAAAAGTTTCCCAAAATCAAAGTCAAGATCGTGCCGGGCAAAGGCAGCGATCTCCTCTCGCGCCTCATGGCCGAGCGCCGCGCCGGCAAGTACATCGCCGACGCGGCGCGGATCGGCAACACGTCGCCCTACGCGCTTTACCAGGCGAAGGCGCTCGCGCCGATGCCGGCGGCGTTCATCCTTCCCGAGGTCAAGGACGAATCCAAATGGTGGCAGGGCAAACACCACTACGCCGACCCCGAGGGGAAATACATCTTCGTCTCGGTCGGCAGCGTGTCGAACAATCTGGTCGCGCACAATACCGATCTCGTCAACCCCGCCGATTTCGGCTCCTACTGGGACCTGCTGGACAAATATAAGGGCAAGATCGTCGTCATGGACCCGCGCGCGGGCGGCTACGGCCGGAGCGGCGCGCGCTTCGTCTACAACAATCCCCAGCTCGGGCCGCGCTATCTCCAGCGACTTTTCGGCGAGAGCGAGGCGACGCTCTCGCGCGAGTACCGCCAGGCGATCGACTGGGTCGCCGCGAAGCGCTTTCCCATCCTGCTTTTCGGCAACGGCGATGATATATTGGACGCGCGGGCGCAGGGGCTGGCGGTGAACGCGATGGACACCAGCGGCTGGAAAGAGGGGACGGCGCTCGAGCCGGCGGCCTTTACCTTCGTCGCGCTCGACAAGCCGGCGCACCCGAACGCGGCGAAGATTTTTCTCAACTGGATGCTCTCGCGCGAGGGGCAGACGGCGATCCAAAAGGAGAGCCAGACGAACGACTCGCTGCGCATCGATATTCCCAAGACGGAGGTCCGGCCCTACATGCGGCGGCGCGACGGCGCCAAGTATATCGTCACCTGGACGCCCGAATGGATGGACACCGAGCCGATGATGAAGGTCGTCAATCAGGCGCTGGGGCAGGGCAAGTGAAACCGTCATCCGCTCTCCGAGCCCGCGCAATAGGTCCGCGCTTATTCCACATTTTCGGTGTCGGATGCGCGGGCTCTTCGACCGAACGGCGGTTTCACTTCGGACGGAAGAGTGAGGGGCGCATTCCGGGAGCGGGCTTCCGGCCGCAGCCGATAGGTCTGCGGCTTGAGGGCAGCCGGCACGTTCCCGTGGCTGCGGCCTTCAGTCGCTCCCGCTCATGCGCCGGGAGAAACGAAGATTATAACGAGGAAGCGAGGTTCTTATGCTGACCCAACAGGATAACGAGCGGCTCACGCGGATCGGCCCCGACACGGCGGCGGGCAAGCTTTTGCGCTGCTATTGGCATCCGATCGCCGCCGCCACGGAGCTGGCGCGCCACCCGACCAAGCTGGTGTACGGCATTCCGGAAGGCGACGGCCTCCGCTGCCCGTACCACGGCTGGAAATACGACGGCGCCGGGCGCTGCGTCGAGCAGCCGTTCGAGCAGACGGCGCGGCCGGATAGGAACCTCAAGGACAACATTAGATTGCCCGCTTATAAGGTAGAGGAGCTTGGCGGGCTCATCTTCGCCTATCTCGGCGCCGAGCCCGCGCCCCTGCTGCCGCGCTGGGACCTCTTGGTGGAGCGGAACGCCTGGCGCGAGATCGGCCACACGGTGACCGGCTGCAACTGGCTCCAGTCGGCCGAGAACATCCTCGACCCGGTCCACGTCGAATGGCTGCACGGCGAGTTCCGCAACTTCGCCGCCGGCCGGACGGGCCGGACCGAGCGCAAGCGCAAGCGCATCCGCCACGTCAAGATCGCCTTCGACCTGGCCCCGTACGGCATCATCAAGCGGCGCATGCTCGAGCACGAGACCGAGGAGTCCGACGATTGGAAGATCGGCCACTGGCTGGTCTTCCCGAGCACGCAAAAGGGCCCGGACATGCTGCGCTTCCGCGTGCCGGTGGACGACACCCACACCGCGCAGTGGTATTACTCGGTCCATCCGCTCGCCGAGGGCGAGCGGCAGAAGGACGAGGAGATC
>DASWFA010000048.1:0-2544 GCA_036394475.1 Binatia bacterium | reverse complement strand
CGTGGCTCTTCACGACCGATCACAAGCGCATCGCCTGGCTCTACCTGCTCTCGGTGACCTTTTTCTTTTTCGTCGGGGGCTTCTTCGCGACGCTGATCCGCCTCGAATTGATGACGCCGCAGGGGGACTTGGTCCAGGCGGAGACCTACAACAAGCTTTTCACCATGCACGGCGTGACCATGGTTTTTTTCTTCCTGATCCCGTCGATTCCCGCGGTGCTGGGGAATTTTCTGGTCCCGATGATGATCGGCGCGCGCGATCTGGCGTTTCCCCGGCTCAACCTGGCGAGCTGGTACATCTTCGTCCTCGGCGGGCTGTTCACGCTCACGGCGGCGGCGGCCGGCGGCGTCGACACCGGCTGGACGTTCTACACGCCGTACAGCAGCATCTATTCGAACACGCATGTGGTCCTCACCGTGGTCGGTATTTTCATCACCGGCTTCTCGTCGATCCTCACCGGCCTCAATTTCATCGTCACGATCCACAAGATGCGCGCGCCGGGTCTGGTCTGGTTCCGGCTGCCGCTCTTCGTCTGGGCCATGTACGCAACCAGCATCATCTTCGTCCTCGGCACGCCGGTCATCGCGATCACGCTGGCGCTCGTGGGGCTGGAGCGGATCTTCCGTCTGGGCATTTTCGATCCGGCGCTGGGCGGCGACCCGGTCCTGTTCCAGCACCTGTTCTGGTTTTACTCCCATCCGGCGGTCTACATCATGATCTTGCCGGCCATGGGCGTCGAGAGCGAGCTGATCGCGGCTTTTTCCCGCAAGCGCGTCTTCGGCTACTCCTTCGTCGCTTTTTCCAGCGTCGCCATCGCCGTGATCGGATTTCTGGTCTGGGGCCACCACATGTTCGTCGCCGGCCAGTCGGTCCACGCCGGCCTGGTGTTTTCGTTCTTGAGCTTCCTCGTCGCGATTCCCTCGGCGATCAAAGTCTTCAACTGGACGGCGACGCTCTACAAAGGCTCGATAGCTTTCGCCGCCCCCATGCTCTACGCGCTCGGATTCATCGGCCTGTTCACGATCGGCGGCCTCACCGGCCTGTTTCTCGCCACGCTCGGCTTCGACGTCCACGTGCACGACACCTATTTCGTCATCGCCCATTTCCACTACATCATGGTGGGCGGAGCGGTCATGGGCTATCTCGGCGGCCTCCATTTCTGGTGGCCCAAAATGACCGGGCGGCTCTACCCGGAGGGGCCGGCGCGGCTCGCGGCGCTGATCGTATTCCTCGGCTTCAACCTGACGTTCTTCCCGCAGTTCGTTCTCGGCTATCTCGGCATGCCGCGCCGCTACCACGTCTACCCGCCGGAGTTCCAGGTGTTGAACGTCCTGTCGTCGGCGGGCGCGTCGATCCTCGCCGTCGGCTACGTGCTGCCGCTCGTTTATCTCCTCTGGTCGCTCCGCTACGGCGCGGTCGCGGGCGCCAACCCATGGAAGGCGCGGGGGCTCGAATGGCAGACGCCGTCGCCGCCGCCGGCGCACAACTTCGACGCGACGCCGCGCGTGACGGACGCGGCCTACGCCTACGAAAAGGAGCCCGAAGAAGTTTATGAATTCGGTAAGCGCGCCCGCGTCTGAAGCCGGCGCGGTCCAAGAGCAGTTCGACGACCTCGAGCAGCAGCACCACGCCTCCTGGCTCGGGATGTGGGTCTTTCTCGCCACCGAGGTGATGTTCTTCGGCGGCATGTTCACGGGCTACGCGTTCTACCGCGCGGCCTATCCGCTCGCCTTTGCCGCCGCGAGCAACCTGCTCGACGTCCGGCTCGGCGCGGTCAACACGGCGGTGCTGATCGCGAGCAGCTTCACGATGGCGCTGGCGGTCTACAGCGCGGAGAAGGACCGGCAACGGGCGCTGATCCGGTTTTTGCTGCTCACGATCGTCCTCGGGACGATTTTTCTCGGCGTCAAGTTCTACGAATACCACGAGAAATTCGTCGAGCAGCTCGTGCCGGGCCACGGGTTCCGCTTCGAGGGGCCCGAGGCGCGCCCGGCGGAGATCTTTTTCTCGTTCTATTTCGCCATGACCGGCATGCACGCGCTGCACATGGTGATCGGCATCGGCCTGCTGGCGGCGCTGGCATTCAAGGCGCGCCGCGGCCGCTTCTCGGCCGCCTACTACACGCCGGTCGAGCTCACCGGACTCTACTGGCACTTCGTGGACCTGGTGTGGATTTTTCTTTTTCCGCTGCTCTATCTCGTGGGAAGGCACCTATGAACCACGAGCCGCCTATCACCGTCAGGACCTACACGATCGTTTTTCTCGTCCTGCTCGGGCTCACCGCGCTCACGACCGGGGCCGCGTTCGTCGACCTCGGCGGCGGCTGGAACAATTTGGCGGCGCTCGCCATCGCCGTCGCCAAGGCGCTGCTGGTGATCGTCTACTTCATGCATCTCCGCACCAGCGACCGGTTCACCTGGGTGATCGCCGGCGCGGGATTCTTCTGGCTCCTGCTGCTCCTCGGCGGAACGCTGGACGACCTCTTGACGCGCGGCCTGGATCCGTTCGGGCCGTGACGACCTGTTTAGTTTTTAGGGGCTTCCA
>DASWFA010000047.1:0-5647 GCA_036394475.1 Binatia bacterium | reverse complement strand
GATGGAGACGAAGCCGACGGATCAGGGCGAAGTCTAAGAGTCGAACACCCGGAGTTTTTTGGCGGCTTCTATTCCCAGCGCAAACTCGTCCCTCCCGACCCTCAGGTTCATCACCCCCAAGGAAGGAGCCACTTCCAGGATCGTCACCTTCGCGCCCGGCACGAGCTGATGGTCCTGCATGAAGCCGAGCAGGCGGGAATCCCGCTCGCCGCCTTCCGTGATGCGCTGCAACACGACCTCGCGCCCTTCGGCCATCAGATGGAGCGAGGAGCTTTTCCTGGTGGAGCGCCCTTCCTGGCCGGGAATGGTGTTGCCGTGCGGGCAGGTGACGGGATTATTCAGCAGCTTCGCCAGCCGCTCCTCCACTTCGGCCGAGATGGCGTGCTCCAGGCGGTGGGCTTCCTGATGGGCCTTGACCCAGTCCATGCCCAGCACATCGGTCAATAGCCTCTCGGTAAGGAAGTGGCGCCGGAGAATCCCCTCGGCGACCCGCCTCCCCTTCGCGGTTAAATGAATCTCCTTCCGCCGCTCGACCTTTAAATAGCCCTGGCTTTGCAAGCGGCGCAGCGTCGTCACGATCGTCGACGGAGAGACCCCCACCTCTTCGGCCACCCGCGCGGCGATCACGGGCTGCATGTCCTCGCCCAGGACGAAGATCGTCCTTAAGTAGTCCTCGGCCGTTGGAGTGATAGCATGGCTGGTCATCGGCTTGACAATGATTTATTATTAGTGTATCCGAACGTTAAATGTTCGTAAGGGCGAACTTAGCGAATGGCCCTTGACGAATTAAATTGCGTGACCAGCGGCTATACTAATTGACCCGTATGGGAAGATCAAGAGTGGCGCCAACGACCTTATCAAGAGCCCGCGCGGCCCGGCGGGCGATGGTCCTGGGCGTCGCGGCGCTGGTCCTGCTCGCTCTGGCGTGGGCGCGGCCGGCGGCGGCGGACGACGCGGCCAACCGGCTGGTGGCCCTGCTCGACTACGTCGGCGGCGACTACAAGAACGCCGTGCAGGGCGGCAAAGTCGTGAGCGAGCCGGAATACCGCGAGATGAAGGAGTTCGCGCTCCGCATCGGCGAGCTCGGCGGCCGGCTGAAGCCCGGAGAGAAAGAGGAGATCGAGCCCGCGCTGAAGCAGGTCGCGGCGGCGATCGAGCGGAAGGCGGACGCCGGGGAAGTCGCCCAATCGGCGCAGGGCGCCAAGGAAAAGCTCATCGCCAAATACGGCATCGCCACCCATCCGCGGCGCATGCCGGCGCTCCAGGCGGGGAAAAAAGTCTTCGCCGATAACTGCGCCCAGTGCCACGGCGCAACCGGCAGAGGCGACGGGCCGGGCCGGGCGTCGATGAACCCGAAAGAGCCGCCGCCGGCCGATTTTACCGACGCCAATCTCATGGAGGGCCTCTCGCCCTTCAAGGCGTTCAACGTCGTTTCTTTCGGCGTGGAAGGCACCGCGATGCCGAGCTTCGCCGCGCTCTCGGAAGAAGAGCGGTGGCAGGCGGCGTTTTACGTTTTGTCGCTCCGCTTCACGGATCAGGAGGCGGCGGAAGGGGCCGCGCGCGCCCGCGCCGCGGAATTTCCCCGCGAGCTCGAACACCTCCCGACGCTCGCGACGGCGACCGACGCCGAGCTTGCCGGCAGGCTGAAGCCGCTGTTTCCCGAGGCGGCCGCGTCGCGCCAGGCGCTCGCCTACCTCCGGCGCGGGCTGTTGGAAAAAGACCAGAGCCAGGTGCACCTGGCCGCCGCGCAGTCGATGTTAAAGGAATCGCTCGCGCTCTACGAGAACGGCGACAAGGAAAAGGCCTATCAAAAGGCGGCCGACGCCTACCTCGACGCCTTCGACCAGGTCGAGGTCGATCTCTTCGCCAAGGACCTCTCTTTCGGGCGCGCCCTGGAAGACGAGTTCACTAAATTTCGCAACTCGATCCGGCGCGGCGACGACGTCAAGGAGATCCGCCGCCAGTACGATCAGCTCTCGGCGGGGCTGGAGCGCGCCGGGCAGCTCCTGGCCGGCAGGGAATCGCTCAACGAAAATTATCTCTTTTTCAACGCGATGCTCATCATCCTGAGAGAAGGGCTGGAGGTCGCGCTGATCCTCGCCGCGATGCTGGCGCTGCTCAAAGTGATGGGCCAGAGCGCGGCGATGCGCTACGTCCATCTGGGCTGGATCCTCGCCGTGCTCGCCGGCCTCGCGACCTGGGTCGCGGCGCAGACGTTCCTCACCATGTCGGGCGCCAACCGGGAGAGCTTCGAGGGCTTCACGACGCTCACCGCGGCGGCGGTCCTTTTCTACGTCGGCTACTGGCTGCACACAAAATCCGAGGCGCAAAAATGGCACCAGTTCATCCGCGGTAAAATAGAAGGCGCGCTGTCCAAGAAGCGCCTCCTGGCGCTGGCGGGGGTCTCGTTTTTCGCCGCCTACCGGGAGGCTTTCGAAGTCGTGCTGTTTTATCAGGCCCTCTGGCTGCAAAGCGCCGCCAACCCCAGGCCGGTCCTCACCGGATTCCTGGCGGGCGTCGCCGCCCTGAGCGTGCTCGTGTTCGTCCTTTTCAAGCTCGGCCTCAAAGTCCCGATAAAATATTTCTTCGGCGGGGCCGGCCTGCTGCTCTATCTGCTGGCGCTCGTCTTCGCCGGCCAGGGCGTCAGGACGCTGCAGGCGACCGGCTGGTTCAGCGTCACCCCGCTCAGGTTCCCGCCGCAGGTGAGCGCGCTCGGGATCTATCCGACGGTCGAGACGCTCCTGGCTCAAGGCCTGGTGCTCTTCGCGCTGGCGGCCACGACCCTGTGGCCCGGCCGGCCGCGCTGGAGCGCGCCGAAAGGGAGTCATGGCGAAGCCGTCTGACGAAGCCGGGCGGCCCGCCGCCGGCGCGCCCGAGCCCTTGCGCTGCCTCTGCGGCAGCCTGCTGGCCCGGCTGGTGAAAAACGGCGTCGAGCTCAAGTGCCGGAAGTGCAAGCGGCATATCATCGTTCCGCTGACGGAGGAGAAAAGCTGGACCAAGATCGACGCGCTGTAAAAATCTGAGAACGCCAGTTTGATAAGAGGCCGGAGGTCTTGTGCCCAGAGCCCGGGAGCCGCGAAAAGCGGCCCGGGCTCTTTTTTTTGAGGGAGGTTTCAAAATGGAATGCAGGGATTCCCGCGACGGCGGATGGTCGATCTCGCCCTGCGGCGGCGGCAAGGAAACGATGCGCCTCACCTATGGAAACGCCACGCTCCAGGTCTTGATCGAAGCTATCGGGAACCTGGGCGCGGCGCTCCAGCGGATGGAGGAGGCGCTGAAATCCCGCGAGGGTCGCGGCGCGGAAAGGAAACGGTCCATGCATGGACGACGGCATTGAGCTCCACCACCGACGAAAACAGATAAAGAGACCCCAAATAAAAACCAAAAGGAGAAAAGAAAGATGAAATATCTGATGATCGCTTTGAACCTCGCGCTGCTCGCGGCGGGCGGGCCCGCTTGGGCGGCGCCGGCCGACGAGACGGTCGTGGAGCTGCGCTACGAGAACCGTAAATTCGTTCCGCAGACGCTCAACGTGCCGGCCAACCGGCCGTTCAAGATCAAGATCGTCAACGCCGGCAAGGAGGCGATCGAGTTCGAGAGCTTCAAGATCAACCGGGAAAAAGTCGTCGGCCCCGGCGAGACCGCCACGATCAGCGTGCCCGCGCTCAAGGCGGGGAGCTACGACTTCTACGACGATTTCCACCGCGACGTCCCCGAGGGGACGATCGTCGCCAAGTAACCATGGCATAAAGACGAGAAGGAGACGAAGATGAAAACGTATTCGCGCCTGGCGTTGTTAGGGCTGCTCGCCGCGCTTTTCTACGCGCGCCCGGCCGTCGCGCAACTCGACCCGTTCGAGTTCGAAGTCTATCCCGCCAAAACCGTGCCGCGCGGGATGCTGGAGGTCGAGTCGCTCAACAGCGTCGTCACCAACGGCAGCCGGCACGGTGAGAAAGGGACCGCCAAGGGCACGCTGCCGAGCCAGTCGATGTGGCGCACCGCCGTCGAGGTGACCTACGGGCTCACGGACCACATCGAGGCGGCGGCTTACTTGAACCTAGCCAAGCCCCGGGGCGGCGACCTCCAGTACGCCGGCTCCAAGTTCCGGCTCCGCGGCAGCCTCTTCGACCCGGGGGAGCTGCCGGTCGATCTCGGCTGGTATGCCGAGCTCGCCTACGCGCGCACGCCGAAGTTCGACGATCAGAAATTGGAATTGGAGCTCCGGCCGATCTTCCAGCGGGACATCGGCGATTTTTCCCTGATAGCGAGCCCGAAATTCGAAAAGATCCTGGTCGGCTCCGAAGCCAAGGAGGGCTGGGAGTTCGGCTACGTCTCGGGCGTCTATTACCGCTGGATGCGCGCCTTCATGCCGGGCCTCGAGTTTTACGGCGCCATCGGCATGATGAAACATCCCGATCCGGTCCGGGAGCAGCAGCACTATATCTTCGCGGTCGCCAAGGGCGAGTGGCGCGGCATCGAGTACAGCTTCGGGCCGGGCTTCGGCCTCACCCACGGCTCGGACCGGGTGATCGCCAAGTTCAACATCGGCCTGGAAAAATATATCGGCGCGCTGTTCGGCCCTTCGTCCGGCGGGCTCTTTTAGATGCCGAACAGCTCGCGCGTGTTCCGGCTCGTGGCCTCGGCCAGATCCTCCCAGGCCAAGCCGCGAATCGCGGCGAGAGTCTCGGCGACCTGGCGGACGAAGGCGGGCTCGTTGCGCTTGCCGCGATGGGGCACCGGCGCGAGATAAGGCGAATCGGTCTCGACGAGCAGCCGGTCGAGCGGCAGCTTCTTCGCCACTTCGCGCAGCGGCGCGGCGTTTTTAAAGGTCAGGATGCCGCTGAAGGAGATGTAAAAACCGAGATCGAGGAACGTCTTGGCCGCGGCGTAATCGCCGGTGAAGCAGTGGATGACGCCGCGGAGCGCGCCGCCGCCCTCGGATTGGAGCAGCCCGGCGATCTCGCGGTCGGCGTCCCGGTCGTGGACGATGAGCGGCAGGCGGACCGCGCGCGCCATCTGGATGAAGCGCGCGAAGATCCTCATCTGCAGGTCGCGCGGCGAGTGGTCGTAATAAAAATCGAGCCCGGTCTCCCCCACCGCGACGACTTTGGGATCGGCGGCGAGGGCTTCGAGTTTCCCCAGGACCTCCTCGCTCACGTCCTTGGCGTCGTGCGGGTGCATCCCGACGGTGGCGAAAAGCCCCGGATAGGCATTGGCGGCGGCGAGCGCCGCCTCGTTGCTGGAAAGCTCGCCCGCGCCGCCGACGACGACGATCTGCTCCACGCCGGCGCCGCGGGCGCGCTCGACCACGCCCGCCAGATCGCCGGCGAACTCCGCTCCCTGGATGTGGGCGTGGCTGTCGATCAGCCCCGGTGAGCCTTCCGCCGCCATTTTTACTCTTTATCGGGCTCGATGCGGGGAAACAAAACCTTCGGCGGCAGCACCTTGTGGCCGGGGGCGAAAAAGCTCCCCCAGGGCTTCGGGGCGCCGGGCCCGCTTTCCGGCAGCGCCAGCAGCGTTTCGAGCGCCCGCGCCGTGTCCGGCAGGAAAGGCGCGGTCAGCCGCGCGCTCGTCCTGACCGCTTCTAATAGATGGTGCAGGATCTCGCCCACCCGGCCGCGTTTTTCCGGATCCTTGAACAGGGTGA
>DASWFA010000046.1:0-3270 GCA_036394475.1 Binatia bacterium | reverse complement strand
CCCTGGTTCAAGACCACGCCGCGGCTCGTCGCCAGCTCGTGCTTCATGCGCGGCCGGTACATGAACTCGTTGTAGTTCCAGCTATGGATCATGCGCAGCCGGCCCATCGCGCCGCTTTGGATCATCTCGCGGATCTTCCGGATCGGCGGATCGAAGCTGTGCGTGTGGCCGCACAGAAGCCGGGTGCCGTTTTTTTCCGCCGCCGCGTTCATCGCCTCGCATTCGGCGAGACTGGTCGCCATCGGCTTCTCGACGATGGCGTGCTTGCCGTGCTCGGCGGCGAGGATCGCGTGGCGCGCGTGGAGCTCGTTCGGGGTCGCGATGTAGACGAAATCGACGTCGGGGCTCTCGCACATCTCCTCGAAGCTCGTGAAGACCGCGGCGCCGTATTCCTTGTGAAATTTCGCCAGCGCGTCCGGGCGCACGTCGGCCGCGGCGGCGATTCTCACGTAGGGGAGCTTGGCGACCGGAGGCAGGATCTGCGTGCTCGCAACGCCGAGCCCCGCCATCCCCATGCCGAGGGGCCGGGTCACAGGCGCGCCTTCGCTTCGTCTTCCGCCTTCCTGGTGTGCTGCCGGATGTCGGTATCGCCGGGCAGCAGATCCGAGATCACCTGCAGGTGCGGGTAGCGGTTCTTCGCCGGCTCGCGCACCACGTTCGGCGGCTCGCGGCCCTCCTGAATATCCTGGATCGCCTTTTCCAGGAGCTTCCGCGCCGCGACGATCGGCTTGTCGGAAGAGACCAGGTGCTCGGTCGTGCGGTCCTGGACCTCGCCCTGGCTCGAGGTGGCGAAAAGGTCGTGCGCCTGAAAGCCGTAGCCCATGCCTGAGAAAGTCTTGTCCTCCATCGACTCGCGGTCCTGGAGGAAGCGGTTGGCGCGGTTGCGGAGCAATTTATAATCGGGCCCCACCTCGGAGCGCGCCCGCTGGATCATCTTTTTATCGAGCGCCGCGCCGCGGCTGAAGACGAAGATGTATTTCCAGTGATGCGTGTCGTCGATCGGCACGTGCCAGTTGACCGAGTAGCCTTCGCCGCCGGTCTGCCCGGGAAAGGCGCTCAAATTCGGCAGGACGAAATAAGAGACCCTGAGATAAACGTTGCCGCCGGGCTGCCGCCGCGCCGTATAGATGCGCACGCCGAAATCGACGACCTCGACGTCGATCGACGGCGCCACGTCCCGGCCCACCAGGGCGTAGTGCGACTCCTCGGTGTTGCGCACGCCGGTATAGCGCTCCTGCGGCACTTCGAAAAAGCGGTGCAAATAGGACAGGTGCACCGGATCGATGTTGCCTTCGTTGGCCTGGAGGTAGTTGCACTCGTGGTACATCTTGTTGACGTAGCACTGCTCGGCCGGCGCGGCGAGAAATTCGTAATGGGGAAGAAGCGGCGGTTCGCCCGGACCCATGTAGGTGAAAATCGCCCCGGCCGCCTCTTTGCAGGGATACGACGGGTGGCGGATCTGGTCGCGGTGCTCGCCGCAGCCGGGCTCGCCGGGCTGCTCGAGACAGCGGCCGTTAATGTCGTAAAGCCAGCCGTGGTAGAGACACCGGAGGCCGCCGTTTTCGACCCGGCCGTAGCTCAAATCGGTCCCGCGATGCGAGCAGTGGAGCCCCAGCAGGCCGGGGCGGCCCTGGTCGTCGCGGAACAGCGCGAGCTCTTCGCCGAGGATTGTCACCGGCCGCGGCGCGCCGCCGGGAGGCAGCTCCTCCGACAGGGCGACCGGCTGCCAGTAGCGGCGCAGCATCTCCCCGGCGGGCGTGCCGCGCCCGACCCGGGTCAGCAACTGATTTTCTTCCTGGGTGATCATATCAGCGCCTCCCTTCCGCTGGTTTCTTCCATTCGGTCCAAGAGAGCGTCATTTCAGGATCTTCGTCGCCAGGGCGATCGCGGGCGTTCTCAATTTTTCCACCGACGATTCCAAATGGGTTTCCAGGCGATAGTAATCGGCCACCGTCATCACGTCCTTGCATCCCTCGATGCCGTACTCCTTCAGCCATTGCGTGTCCACGTCGAGGCGGCGCGAGCCCTGGATCATCGCCTTGCCATAGAGGTCCTGGCCTTCCTTGCCGAGGAGCCAGGTGACGAAAATCTTCGCCGCGTTCGGGTGCGGCGGATTTTTCACCACCGTGAGCACGCCGCTGCCGTTGTTCGCCTGGCCGCCCTCCTTGATGCGCGGGATCGGGCTCACCGGCAGGCCGGCCTTCAAAAACCCCTCATAGCTGTAATGGCTCAGCCCGATGGTAAAGGCAAGTTTCCCCTTCGCCAGCCCCTCGGCCAGCTGGCGCTGGTTTTGCGTGATCAGGAGGTCCTGTTGCGCGAGCTTCTTCAAATACTCCTCGCCCTTGACCTTCCACAAAAACGTCCAGCTGTTCTGGCCGGAGCCCGGGTTCCGCGGATCGAGGTAGCCGATGCGGCCTTTCCACTTCGGGTTCAACAGATCGTCGTAGGAGCGCACCTCCTGCGACTGCACCTGGCCCGTGTTGTACCAGAAGGTCTCGCTCGTGTAGCACTGGAAGGCGTAGATATATTTTTTGCTCGATACGTTGTCCTCCCAGATGTGGCCGCCCCACCAGTTTTTCGGCTCTTTCACCTCCGGCAGGATCATATAGGGCAGCATTTCGTCCGCGACGCCCGCGCTCGCCATGGTGATCGGCGTCGCCCCGCCGGCGATGAAGGCGTCGAAGTAGCGCACGCCGGCGTTGTGCTCGGTGATGATGCGGTTGGCGTTCTCCGGCCCCCGGCTCGGGAAAAGCTCCAGGGGGATCTTGAACTTTTCCGAGAATTTGCCTTCGAGCGCTTTTCGGAGCTCCACGCTGGCGGGAATGCCGACGACCAGCGTCCCTTCCTTCCGCGCGGCGGCGAGCGTCTTGTCCCATTCGGACTGGGCGCGGGCCGCTCCGCACCAGGCCGAGAGCAGGACGATCAAAGCCGTTAAAATCAAACGCACGCCTACGCTCCTTGCTCCACTTTTTCTTTTCTTAAATGAAAGCGTTGCCCGTTCGAAGAGCGCGCGCATCCGACAACAAGCCGTGGGAATAACCGCCCACCCATTGCGCGCGCTCGAAGAATGGGCGGCGCTTTCACCATCTCCCCTATCCCTTCGGGAACGGCACCACGCCGGAAAACTTTTTCACCACCGCCTCGCGCAGCTCGCGGCTCGTCCGGCTGGTCTTGGGAAACTTGTCGCGCCACTCGAACGGCCGGACGGCGTAAAAGACCGCCCGGCTGTTGGTGTGGTCCTTCGATTCCCGCTTGGAGGGCGGCATGCGC
>DASWFA010000045.1:0-2531 GCA_036394475.1 Binatia bacterium | reverse complement strand
GGTGACATCCACGGGTCCTCCTTTCGCCGTTGAAAAAAGAGCTTGCCCGGAGTTAACGCGCCGAAGATCGCTGTGGCGGTCTATACTGCGACTTTCCCCGCGGTGTCAAGCGCTATTTTTACCGGCGGAATGGCGGCCGATAGCCCCTATTCCATCAGCTCTTCCAGGGTATAATTTTCCTGGAGCTCGACGACGGCGGACTCGAAATCGGGGTCGAAGCCGCCGCCGAGCCGGTTGCCCGTCAGGTTGTCGCCGATGGAGCCGAGCAGGCGCGAGATCTCCTCGCGCTGCACCGGCGACCACGCCAGCGGCACGGGGGCGAGCTCGTCGGCGTCTTCACTCAAAAAGATCACCGGGAACGCCTGCTGGCTCGCGAGGCGGCGGAGCAGCTCGTAGTCCGTATTCTGGCGCGGGTTTAGATAGGCTCCGGCCAGCAGCGTGCCGCGCGGGAGGCGCAGGACTCTGAGGATGAGGCAGACCACCCAGGTGCGCTCCTCGCTCTGATAGGCGACCGGCTTGATCGCCAGCGGCAGCCCGGGGTCGTGAAACGGGGCGAGGTCTTCGACCCGCACCAGCAGCCCGGTCTCCTCGGCCCCCTCGACGCCGTATATGCGCGGCTTGTACAGCGCGCGCTTCAAAAGCTCGGCGCGCTGCTCGGCCGGGATGTGGATGTGGGAGACGGGCGAGCTCATTCGGTGCGTACTCTTATCGAACCCGTTACGGCTGTCAAGCCGGAGCGAGGCAAAACCTCGCGGGCGCCTGCCCCTCGCGGGAGCCGATGGGCCGCTGCCGTTCTGCTCCAACATGGTGCCTGAATCGCTCGTTACCTTTGAGAAGCTTTAGTGTCGGACGTCTCCCTGCTTCGGGGCAGGCGCCCGCTTCGGAAGAACCCCAGGACTGGAACTGTTCTATTGACAGCCGGGAGGCGGGAGGATTAGAGTCCGCCGAAACGCGGAGGCGCATCGTGCCCATAGCCACTTCGATTTCCGGAGAGATCACCCGCATCGCCGAGCGCAGCGTCCAGAGCGACGACGACCTGCTGGCGATCGAAGAGCCGCTGGAGATCCGGATCGCGAGCCACCCGATTTCCGTGACCATGCGCACGCCCGGCCACGATCCGGAGCTGGCCGTCGGCTTTCTTTTCACCGAGGGCATCATCAAAGACCCGTCCGACGTCGACGAGGTCGTCGGCCCCAAGCGCGATCTGGCCAACGTCGTCTCGGTTCGGCTCCGGCGCGGCGTCCGCTTCGACCCCGACAAGTTGAAGCGCCACTTTTACACCACGTCGAGCTGCGGCGTGTGCGGCAAGACGTCGCTCTCGGCGATCCGGCAAAAACACAAGCCGGTCGTGAGCGATCTGAAAATTTCCTCGGCCGTTTTATATTCGCTGCCCGACCGTCTGCGCGAGGAGCAGGAGACTTTCGAGGAGACCGGCGGCCTGCACGCCGCCGCGCTGTTCGACGCCGAGGGGCGCCTGCTCTATCTCCGGGAGGACGTGGGGCGGCACAACGCGGTGGACAAAATCGTCGGCCGGGCGCTGCTCTCCCGCATGCTGCCGCTCGACCGGCACGTCCTGATGGTCAGCGGGCGCACCAGCTTCGAGATCATGCAGAAGGCGCTCGCGGCCGGAGTGCCGATCGTCGCCGCCGTCTCCGCGCCGTCGAGCCTCGCGGTGGCGTTCGCCCGCGAGTTCAACATGACGCTCGTGGGGTTTCTCCGCGGGCGGAAGTGCAACGTGTATTCCCGTAAGGAAAGAATACAAATCTCTCGATAAGGCGCGCGCCGGCCGGGTGCGTCTCTCCGGGCCGATGCGATGGGCCTCGGCTACGCTGGGCGGTACATACGCTTGATGCTGCGCGTCCGGCGCATCGGTCCTCCGAGACCCACCCGGCCCGGCGCTTTTACGCTTCAGCCTTGCTTATTATGGGTAAGGAGAGAGATATTTACTGTCTGAACTCGCGCGGTATCCCCGCCTGCGACGCGCGCGACTCCAGCTCGGCTATTTTCTGCTCGACCGCCCGGAGCTGTCCTTCGAGAACTTCGTTGCCGCCGCGCCCGGCGCCCGCCTGCTCGTAGCGCCTTTTGACTCCCAGATAGAGGCGAAATTTTTTCTGCCACCATTCGAAGCTGTGGCCGCCGTAAGCGCGCGCCACCGGCTCCAAAAAGACCTCGTTGGTCTCGTATTTGATATTGACTTTATAGTCCGAGAGGAAATCGGCGCCGAGCAGCCCGGTGTCCGCCAGAGGCGTCTCGTTGACGGTCACTTCGAGATTTCTCACCTCCGCCTCGCCGACCGCCACGCTGTCGGTCTCCACCAGCGGCACCTCGACGGTGCCGCCGATGCCGGACATGGTGATGAAGATGCCGCTCTTGGGGTCGACTCCGAGCCGCGCCGCGAAGGACTGGGGGACGATGGTGATGTCCGCGCCGGTGTCCAGGATGAAGCTGACGGGCGCCCCGTTGACGGCGCCCTCGACGATAATCAGGTTGCCCCGGCGCGTGAACGGCACGACGACGGCGCCGCCCGCCTG
>DASWFA010000044.1:0-11111 GCA_036394475.1 Binatia bacterium | reverse complement strand
CCATCCCGCCTATAGAGTCGAGGAGCTGGCCGGGATCGTCTTCGCCTACCTCGGGCCCGAGCCGGCGCCGCTCCTGCCGCGTTACGACGTGCTCGTCCGGGACGATGGCGCCCGCTCGCTCGGCGCGCGCGTGATCCACTGCAATTTTCTCCAGATGGTCGAGAACAGCGTCGATCAGCACCACTTCAAGTGGCTCCATCGGACGCCGAAGACCCGCCACTGGCGGGATGAGAAGCTGACTTCCGAGGTGACCGACTTCGGCATCCGCGACACCTTCACGCGCGCGGTCGGCGGCGAATATTTCCGCACCGTGAGCCTGTTCCTCATGCCCAACATGAACAAGGTCGGCTATCACCTGCCGGAGGAGCATCCGGCGGCGTTCGCCGCCACGCACGAGGGCTACGAGGCGCTCCGCTGGCGCGTCCCGGTGGACGACACCGCGACGATGCATTTCACGCTCTATTTCGCGCCGCTGGTGGACGGAAAAATCACCGCGCGGATGCCCGAGGACAAACAGCACGAGGGGCTCGCCGACAGCGTTCCGGGAAAATACCGCTGGGACGAGACGACCGGCTGGATCGGTCGCGGCGATCAGGACCGCTGCGCCCAGGAGAGCCAGGGGCCGATCTTCGACCGGACGACCGAGCACCTGGGGGTCTCGGACGAGGGCGTGATCCTGCTGCGCCGCATGTACAAGCAGGCGATCGACGCGGTGAGAAGCGGCGCGGACCCGGTCGGCGTCATCCGCGACCCGGAAAAAAACCGGATCATCCGCCTGGTGCCGGCCGAGTACAAGCTCGACCCGGCGGAGCCGGCGCATGCGGCGCAATAACCGCGCCCGCGGCGCGCTCGGCGTCGCGCTCGTCCTGGGCCTCGCCTCCGTTTTTACCGCGGTCCGTCCCGTCTCGGCCGAGACTTACGAGCAGCTCGTCGCCGGCGCCCGGAAAGAGGGCGAGGAATTGGTCTTCGTCGCGGGCGCCCAGACGTTCGGCGGCAGAAAGGGCATGGCCGAGATCGAATCGGCGTTCACGAAAAAGTTCGGCCTCAAGCTCCGCATCAACTTCGCCGCCGGCCCGGACATGAACGCGCGCGCCGCGCGGCTCATCACCGAGCTCAAGGCGGGGCGAAAGTCCTCGTCGGATTTCTACCTGGGCTCGCAGTCCCATTTCGCCCTGCTGCACAAGGAAAACGCGCTCGACGCGGTCGCCTGGTCCACCGTCTTTCCCTGGGTGACCAAGGAGATGGAGATCTTTCCCGGCGAGGCGGTGCTGGTGTATACCTCGCCCAACGGCATCATCTACAACGCGAATCTGATCCCGAAGGACAAGGCGCCGAAAGGCTATGCGGACCTGATCGATCCGCGCATGAGCCCGTCGTGGGCGGGGAAGATGGCGATCCCGCCCTACGTCGCCTGGCTCGCCGAGCTGTCGCTCGTCTGGGGGCAGGAGAAGGTCAAGGACTTCGCCCGCAAGGTGGTGGCGCTCAGCGCCGGGCGGCTCCGCTACAACGAGGAGGAGCGCGTCGTCAGCGGCGAGTTCCCGCTCATGGCGAACATCGGCGGCGCGCTCGAGCACATGTGGGACTGGCAGGCCAAGGGCGCGCCGCTCGTCGCCGTGCCCGGCTTGAGTCCTCTCAACACGGATTACTTTCAGCTCGGCGTGCCGAAAAACTCGGCCCACCCGAGCCTGGCCAGGCTCTTCGTCGCATTCATGGTGTCCAGGGAAGGCCAGGCATTGCTGCAAAAGAACGAGGCGCGGAGCTCGCATCTGGTCGAGGGCACGCTGATGGCCAAATACCTGCGCGAGAACCGCGTCGCGCTGCAGGAGCCGAAGGAGTCGATCGCGTACTATCTCAAGAGCGAGACCGGCGAAGGGCTCAAGTTCAAGGAAGAGCTGGCGAACATCCTCAAGCAGTGAAGAATCCTTAGTCGGTCCCGCGGGAGGCGCCGATGTTATCTCGTGAAGAAAACGATCTCCTGACCCGCGTCGGGCCGGGGACGCCGGCCGGCGCAATGCTGCGCCGCTACTGGCACCCGATCGGCTTCGCCGCCGAGCTGAAAAAACGTCCGGTCCGAAAGCGCCTGCTGGGCGAAGACCTCGTGCTCTTCCGCGACGACGGCGGCCGGCCGGGGCTCCTCGCGCTCCGCTGCGCGCATCGCGGCACCTCGCTGGAGTTCGGCCATATCGAGGACGGCGGGCTGCGCTGCTGCTACCACGGCTGGCTCTACGACGTCGAGGGGCGGGTCCTGGAGCAGCCGGGCGAGCCGCCCGAGAGCAATTTCAAGGACCGCGTGCGCCAGCGCGCTTACAAAGTCGAGGAGCTGGGCGGCGTCGTGTTCGCCTATCTCGGGCCCGAGCCCGCGCCGCTTTTGCCGCGCTACGACGTGCTCGTGCGCGAGGACGGCGTGCGGGCCCGGCAGGGGCGGCTCGTCCATTGCAACTATTTCCAGATGATCGAGAATTCCGTCGACCAGCACCATCTCAAGTGGCTGCACCGGACGGCCTCGACGCCCACCTGGGACGAGGGCGAGATCGACCCCAAGCCGTTCGAGCACGGCATCGTCAACACCTACACGCGGCGGGTGGACGGTAAAAGGTGGGCGCACGTCAATTTTTTCGTCCTGCCGACGATGAACAAGACCGGCAACGTCGAGGAGGGCCACCCGACCGAGCACCGGGCCAGCAGCGCGGGCGAGGTGATGCGCTGGCGGGTGCCGGTCGACGACGCCTGCTCGATGCATTTTACCGTCGAGTTCGGCGCCGCCGCCGAGGGCCGGCCGCCGCCGAGGATCATCGAGGACCGCTCGGAGCAGGGCATCGTCGAGTCCAAGCCCGGGGTCTACCGCTGGGACGACGCGATCGGCTGGTTCGCGCGCGGCGATCAGGACCGCGCCGCCCAGGAGAGCCAGGGCGCCATTTACGACCGCTCGGGCGAGCATCTGGCCGCCACCGACAAGGGGGTGATCCTGCTGCGCCGGCTCTATCGCGAAGCGATCGAGGCGGTGGAGAAAGGCCGCGACCCGCTGGGCGTCGTGCGCGACCCGGCGAAAAACGAGATCATCCGGCTCGTGCCACATGAAGATCTGCTCGACTAACAGACCGTTGAAAAAGGCCCGTCTGCTTCGTTGCGCCCGGCCGCTGAGCGTGGCGCTTTGGCTCGTAACGGCATCGGCGTATCCGGCAGCCGGCGCGGAAACCCTCGACCAGATCGTCGCCGGGGCCAGGAAAGAGGGCGAGTTCACCTTCATCGCCGGGGGCAGACCTTCGGCGGCAGGAAGGCGATGGCCGAGATCGAGGCCGCCTTCAATCAAAAATTCGGCCTCAAGGGCCGGATCAACTTCGCCGCCGGGCCGGACATGAACGCGATGGCGGCGCGCGTCATCACCGAAGCGAAGAGCGGCAACCGGTCGTCCACCGATTTTTATCTCGGCTCGCAATCCCATTACTCGCTGCTGCACCGGGAGAAGGCGCTGGAAAGCGTCGCCTGGTCCGCCGTCTTTCCCTGGATCAAGAGCGAGATGGAGATCTTTCCCCGCGAAGGCGTGCTGGTCTACACGTCGCTCCGCGGCATGCTCTACAACTCGAGCCTCGTTCCCAAGGACAAGGCGCCCCGGCGCTACGAGGACCTCGTCGATCCGCGCATGAGCGCGGCGTGGGCGGGGAAGCTCGCGATCCCGCCCTACGTCTCCTGGCTCGTGGAGATGTCGATGATCTGGAGCGAGGACAAGGTCAAGGACTTCGCGCGGAAGCTCGTCGCGCTCTCCGCCGGAAGGCTCCGCTACAACGAGGAGGAGCGGGTGGTGAGCGGCGAGTTTCCGATCGCCGCCAATATGGGCGGCGCGGTCGAGCAGATGTGGAAATGGCAGGCCAAGGGGGCGCCGCTCGTCGCGGTCCCCGGCTCGACGCCGGTGCTGCCGTCTTATTTCCAGCTCGGCGTGCCGCGGAACTCGGCCCATCCGAACCTCGCCAAGCTCTTCGTCGCCTTCCTGGCCTCCCGGGAGGGCCAGGCGCTGCTGGAGAAGCATGAGTTCGTCTCGTCGCACCTGGTGGAGGGGACGAAGATGGCGCGCTATTTAAAAGACAATCACGTCCAGCTCCAGGAAGCGAAGGATTCGATCGCCTTTTACCTCAAGGACGAGGAGAGCGGCCTCAAATTCAAGGAAGAGCTGGCGAAGCTGCTGAAGCTGTGAAGTCCGCCACCGCCTATCTCGACGGGAAGCTCGTGCTCCTCGGCGTCGCCGGAGCGGCGTCGCTCGCGATCCTGGGACTCCTCGCCACGATCGCCTGGATGAGCCTCCGGACCGGCGTGCCCGGCCAGGCCTCGGCCTACACGCTGGCGAATTACACGGCGCTGCTCACCGACCCCTACAGCTACCGGGTCCTCAAGACGACGCTCGTCTTCGCCGCCGTGACCATCGCCGTTTCGGTGCCGCTGGGCCTCGTCTTCGCCTGGCTCGTCGAGCGCACCGACCTGCCCCACAAGGCGCTGGCGATGAGCCTGCTCGGCGTCGGCATTCTCTTCCCGACGTTTTTAAAAGCGATGGGCTGGGTCTTTCTGCTCCACCCGCGCATCGGCGTCATCAACATCGTCCTGATGCAGCTCCTGGGCCTCCGGAGCGCGCCGCTCAACATCGCCACGGTCGCGGGCATCGGCTTCGTCGAGGGGCTGACGCTGGCGCCGCTCGCCTACGTGATGATCGCCGCCGCGCTCCGCGGCATGAACCCGGCGCTGGTCGAGGCGTCGAGCATCCACGGCGTCGGCCAGTGGCGGACGCTCTGGCTGATCGAGATGCCGCTCGTGTGGCCCGCGCTGCTCTCGGCGGTGCTCTGGATGTTCACCGTCGCGCTCGCCGCCTTCGACGTCCCGGGCGTGATCGGCATGGCGAACAACATCTTCACCTTCAGCACCGCGCTCTATTTCATGATCAACCCGAACGAGGGGCTGCCGCGCTACGGCCTCTCCGGCGCGTACGGCACGATCATGATCGGCGTGTCGCTGCTGCTCATGCTGCCCTATTTCGCGGCGCTCCGGCAGAGCCACCGCTATCAGATCATCTCGGGAAAATCGTACCGCTCGCGGCTGATCGAGCTGGGGCGCTGGCGGCGCGCCGGCTGGGCTCTCCTCGCCGCCTATTTCCTCGTCGCCTTCGTGCTGCCGCTGCTGGCGATCTTCTGGGTCTCGCTGCTCCCGTACGTCCAGATGCCGTCGCGCGCGGCGCTCGCCTCGGCCTCGTTCGAGCGCTACGGCGCGGCGCTCTTCGACGCGGCGCTCCTCGGCGCGAGCTGGAACACGATGCTGTTGATGGTCGCCGTGCCGACGCTGGTCGTCGCGGCGAGCACCGCGATCTCGTGGGTGGTCACGCGCTCGCGCCTCCGCGGCCGGTACGCGCTCGACGCGATCGCGTTTTTGCCCCATCCGGTGCCGCACCTCCTGTTCGCGCTCGCCATCGCCTATTTCGCGCTCGTCCTCTCCGACGTCGTGCCGCTCTACGGGTCGATCTTCGTCCTGATGGCGGTCTATGTCGTCTGCTGGATCAGCTTCGGCACGCGGGTGCTGAACAGCAGCATGATCCAGGTGCACCGGGAGCTGGAAGAGGCCGCCGAGGTGGGCGGCGTGCCGACGCTCCGCATTCTCCTGAAAGTGATCGTCCCGCTCATCCGCCCGGGGCTGGTCTACGCCTGGATCTGGACGTCGCTCTCGGCCTACCGCGAGCTCACGATGGCGGTCTTCCTCGCCTCGCCGAAGAGCCAGGTGCTCTCCACGTACATCTGGGGGCAGTGGCACGGCGGCGGCCTGGGCGACGCGGCGGCCGTCGCCGTGGTGATGATCGCCGTGATGTCGCCGCTGGTCGCGGGCTTCTGGATCTACGCGCGGCGCCAGCAGCAGGTGGCCTCGTCCTTATGATCGAGATCCGCTCGCTCGCCAAGCGCTTCACTGCGGCCGACGGGGAGGTTCGGGCCGTGGACGGCGTGGATTTGACGATCGCGGAGCGGGAGTTCTTCGTCCTGCTGGGCTTGAGCGGATCGGGCAAGACCACGCTGCTCCGCTGCGCCGCCGGGCTCGAGAAGCCGGAAGCGGGGGACATCCTCTTCGACGGCCGGACCGTCAGCTCGGCGGCGCGCGGCATTTTCGTGCCGCCGGAGGACCGCGCGGTCGGCATGGTGTTTCAATCCTACGCGGTCTGGCCTCACATGACCGTCTACGACAACGTCGCCTTCCCGCTCGCCAACGGCAAGAAGAGGCCGCCGCGCGGCCAGATCCGCGAGCGGGTGCTCGGCGCGCTGGAATTGGTCCAGCTTTCGGCCTACGCCGACCGGCCGGTGCCGTTTTTGAGCGGCGGCCAGCAGCAGCGCGTGGCGCTCGCGCGCGCGCTCGCGGTCGAGCCCAAGGTGCTGCTCATGGACGAGCCGCTCAGCAATCTCGACGCGCGGCTGAGAGAAGAAGTGCGCGACGAGATCCGCGGCCTGGCGAAAAAGCTCGGCATCACGGTCCTCTACGTGACGCACGATCAGGTGGAGGCGATGGCGCTCGCGGACCGCATCGCCGTCATGAGCGGCGGCAGGATCCTCCAGACGGGCGCGCCCGAGGAGCTGTACCATTTTCCCCGGACCCGGGCCGTGGCGGAATTTTTGGGCTCGATGAACGCCTTCCCGGGCGCGGTGGAAAACGGCGGTTTCGTGCGAATCGCTCTCGGGCTCGTGAGCTGCGCCGTGCCGGAGGGCCTCGGCGGGGAAGTCGTTGTCGCGATCCGTCCGGAGGACGTGTCGCTGGCGCGCGCTCCGAGCGGAGCGCCGAACGAGTTCCCGGCGGCGCTCGAGTCGCGTCTTTTCCTCGGCGACCTGACGGTCTATCATCTATCCGCCGGGGGCGAAAAGATGCGCTCGAAGACGAGCGCCGTCGATCCGGGCCTGGAGCCCGGCGGCGCGGTTTACGTGCGCTTTCCGCCGGAGAAGCTAAAGATTTTTCCGCGGTAGCGGCCGGCGCGCTTCGGATTGCGGAATCCCGCGCCCCGGCCGATAATAAAGAAGAAAGGGCATTCCATGGGAGCCATCATCGGCGCGCTCATCGTCACGCACACGCCGCGCATCGCGAACGAAGCGACGGCGCCGGACTTCACCCGCGAAATGATCGGCGCGATGCACGAGCTCGGCAAAGTGGTCGCCCGGCTCCGCCCCGACGTTCTCGTCCAGGCCTCCACCCACTGGGTCACCACCTTTAATCACTACGTCCTCGCGCACGAGCGCCACAAGGGCGTGCTCACCTCGTCGGAGGCGCCGGAGATCATCGCCGGCATGCCCTACGACTTTCCCGGCGACCCGGAGCTGGCCGGGGCGATCGCCGCCCAGGCCAGCGCGAGGGGGATTCCCGCGATCGCCACGGCGGCGGAGCCGTTCATGCTCGAATACGGGACGGTCAATCCGATCCAATATCTCACGCCCAAATTCGACGTGCCGGTGGTGCCGGTGTCGAGCTGCATATTGGCGGACATTCCGGAATGCCTGCGCTTCGGCGAAGCGGTCGGTGAGGCGATCCGCGCGAGCTCCCGACGCGCGGTCGTCGTCGCCAGCGGCGCGCTGTCCCATAAATTGGTCCGCGGCCCGGAGAAGTGGCCCAAAGACGAAGACCGGAAGCTCGACCAAAAGTTCATCGAGCTGGCGACGCAGGGGAGAGCGGAGGAGATCAAGGCTTTTTTCCCGTCCTTCTGCAAGACGGTCGAGGCCGAAATGGGCGGCCGCCACGTGGCGATGCTGCTCGGCGCCACCGGCGGGACCTTCAAGGGCAGGCTCCACGCCTACGGCCCGTCGTCGGGAACGGGAAACCCGGTGATGAGCCTGGAGCCGGGGTAAAGCCGGCGGGAGGCCTTAACGGTTTGTCGTCGCTCCTTGACGCCCGCGCTGCACCTGGGCTAAATTGGGCCGATAGGGGCTCTTCATTCCGCCATATTTCGCGCAAAACGCCTCAACCGGTCGAGACATTTAGCCTACCGGCCACGCTTTATTTGAGTCGATAGAAAATTGAAGCCATCGGCCGGCAATATCCCCGGAATGATCCCAGAGATTGTGTCAGAGTGAAGAAACTTCTCGTCCTTTCAGCCAAAATCCTTCTCAGCTTACTGACACTCCTGGCGTTTCTGGAGGCCGGCTTGCGCTTCGCCCCGAGGCTCGTTCCGCTCGCGCTTCTGGTCGATTTCCAGGAGGCGCCCCGGGCGGAGATCGCGCGCCGCGTGGGCTTGCCGACGATCAACGACACCACGCTCCTGGAGCGCGACGACGGCGGGCCGCCGCTCCCTATTTTCAAGCCCTTTACTCCGGTCGCGTTCAAGCGCGACGAAGCCGGGGCCCCAAAGGCGGTCAAGATGGACGGGCTCGGCTTCTGCAATCCGCCCGGGACCGACTACGAGACGGGCCGGTTCGACATCGTCGCCGTCGGCGATTCCTTTACCTGGTGCCAATCGGTGCTGGCGGAAGAGACGTGGCCGAGCCGGCTGTCCGCGCTGCTCGACCGCCCGGCTTACAATCTGGGGCGGGCGGGAATAGGCCTGCACGAATATATTCAGATTCTGAAAAAATTCGGCGTGCAAAAGTCGCCGCGCTTCGTCGTCATGAATATTTACGAGGGCAACGACCTGCGGGACGCCGTCCAGTACCACATGTACCGCCGGACCGATTGGGGACGGCGGCTCCCGCGCTGGGGCTCCGGCCCCTGCACGTCGGGGCGAAGATCTTCCTGCCTGCTCTGCGCCTGGCTCGGAAAGACTCCGATGGCCCGCTCCAGTTACGCGCTCAATCTGGCGGCGGTCGCCGTCGACCGGGCGCGCTCCGGCATCGCGAGAGGCCTGGCGACCCTTTCGAGCGACCGCCGCAAGCGGGAGCCCAAGCCGAATTTCCGCTATCGAGTCAAATTGTCCGGAGTGGTCGTGGCGTTCAACCCGAGCAACACCGACTCCGACGAGGTCACGCACGCGAGATGTCTTCACGACCGGGAGATCGGCCTCGAAGTCTTCAACGACGCGCTGGAGGCCCTTGTCGAGCTATCGCGCCGGCACCGCTTCCTTCCGGTCGTGGCCTACAGCCCTTCGGCCCACACGGTATACGCGGAAAACGTCGATTTCGACGATCCCGCCCTGGCCGATCTTTTGCGCGCGTTCAGCCGCGAGCAGCGGGATTATTTCCAAAGCAAGGCGAGGGAGCTGGGATTCGTTTTCATCGATTTAACCCCTTCTCTCCAGGCCGCGGCGCGCTCCGGCGGGGCCGGGGAGTTGCTCTACTATCCGGGCAACCTGCACTTTACGGCGCGCGGCCACAGGGTGGTCGCCGAAACACTGACGGCCGCCCTCGGCCGGGCCGGCGGCGCGGAAAAAGCAGGATCCGTTTCGCCGGAGCGAAAAAAGAAGTAAGATCGCTTTCGGTCCGCGGCGCGATCATTCGAGCCGCCCATAGGCAAAGATGCAAAAAACGGCGGAGATACCAAAGCCCGGACTGGCGCGGGTTCTGTGGGAGAAGTGGAAGCGCTTCGGCAAGAAGATCGGGGATTTCCAGGCCCGGGCGCTCCTGACTTTTTTTTACTACGTCCTGTTGAGCCCGTTCGCCCTGGCGCTGCGCCGGTGGAGCGATCCCCTCGGGCTCAAGCTCGACGCGGCGAAAGGGTGGCGTCCCCGCGCGGAGGACCCGGCTCCTCCGGACGAGCGCGCGCGCCGGCAATTCTAAAGGACAGCGGATGAATATTCTCGGCATCTCCTGTTATTTTCACGACGCGGCGGCGGCGCTGCTTCAGGGCGGGGTTTTGATCGCGGCCGCCGAGGAAGAGCGCTTCACGCGGAAGAAGCACGACTACGAGTTTCCCGAGCGCGCGATCGACTTCTGCCTCAAGACCGGCGGCATCCGGGCGGCGGACCTGGACTATGTGGTCTTTTTCGAGAAGCCGCTCCTCAAGTTCGAGCGGCTCATCCTGTCCAGCATGCAGACCTTCCCGCGCTCCCACCGGGTCTTCCGCGACGCGATGATCACCTGGCTCGGCGACAAGCTCTGGATCAAGCACCTCATCCAAAAAAAGCTCGGCGCCCCGCCGTCCAAGATCCTTTTCAGCGAGCATCATCTCTCGCACGCCGCCAGCTCTTTTTTCTGCTCTCCGTTCGAAGAGGCGGCGATCCTGACCGTGGACGGCGTGGGGGAGTGGACGACGGCGAGCTTCGGCGTCGGCAAGGGCACCGATATCAAGCTGCTGAAAGAGATTCGCTTCCCTCATTCCGTGGGCCTCCTCTACAGCGCCTTTACGGCTTTTCTCGGGTTCGAGGTCAACGAAGGCGAATACAAAGTCATGGGCATGGCGCCCTTCGGAGCGCCGCGATACGTGGACAAGGTGCACAAGCTCATCCGCCTGGGCGGCGACGGCGGCTTCGAGCTCGACATGGACTATTTTTCCTTTCACTGCTCCCCGGACCAGACTTTCAACGGCAAGTTCGTAGAGCTTTTCGGGCCGCCGCGCGATCCGAGCTCCCACTTCTTCACCCCGTCGAGCGGCTATCCTTCCTATTTCGGCGACCGGCCGCAAAACTTCGCCGAGCTGGGCAAGCAGAACCAATACTACGCGGACGTCGCCGCCAGCATTCAGGCGGTGACCGAAGAGATCATTGTCAAAATGGCCCGCTACGTCCATCAGGAGACGGGCCTGAAGCGCCTCTGCATGGCCGGCGGGGTGGCGCTCAACAGCGTCGCCAACGGGAAGATCCTCCGCGAGACCCCGTTCGAGGAGATTTACATTCAGCCGGCCGCCGGAGACGGCGGCGGCGCCGTGGGCGCGGCGCTTTACGCCTATCACGCCGTGCTCGGCAAGCCGCGGAATTTCGTCATGCGGCACGCGTACTGGGGGGCGGAGAACCTGCCGGGCGATATCGAAAGCTTTCTCAAGGAAAACGGCATCCGGTACGAGCGGCTGGAAAACGAGGAGAAGCTCCTGGAGCGCGTCGTCGACCGGCTGGAAGAGGGGAGAGTCGTCGGCTGGTCGCAGGGGCGCTTCGAGTGGGGGCCGCGGGCGCTCGGCAACCGGAGCATCCTCGCCGACCCGCGCCGCGCCGACATGAAAGACCTCGTCAACGTGAAGATCAAATTCCG
>DASWFA010000043.1:0-9113 GCA_036394475.1 Binatia bacterium | reverse complement strand
GAGCAGATGAGCGGCGTCGACAACATGCTCTACATGACCTCGGTCAACTCCTCGAGCGGGCTGATGCGGCTCCGGGTGGACTTCGACGTCAGCACCGATCCGAACACCGACCAGATCCTGACGCAGATGCGCTATTTGCAGGCCGAGTCGCAGCTGCCGATCGAGGTGCGCAACGTCGGCGTCACGATCCGCAAATCGGCCACCAGCCCCTTGGCCCTGTTCTCGCTCTACTCGCCCAAGGGGACCTACGACGCCACCTTCCTTGCGAACTACGCCTACATCAACATCAACGATCCGATGACGCGCGTGCCCGGCATCGGACAGGTGGCCATTTTCGGCGCGGGGCAATACGCGATGCGCTTCTGGGTGCGCCCCGACACCCTCGCGAGCCTGGGCATCACGGTCAACGACATTATCGCCGCGCTCACCCAGCAGAACAACGTCAACCCCGCCGGGCAGATCGGCGCCGAGCCGGTCCCTAAGGGCCAGGAGTTTACCTACACCGTGCGCTCCCAGGGGCGTCTTCTGAGCGCGGAGGAATTCGGCAACATCGTGCTCCGGGCGAGTCCCGACGGCGCGGTGGTGCGGATGAAGGACGTGGCCCGGGTGGAGCTGGGCGCGCAGACCTATAACCAGATCGGCCGGGTCAACGGCTCGCCCGCGGCGATCATCGCCGTCTACCAGCTCCCCGGCTCCAACGCGATCGACACGATGAAGCGCGCCCGCGCGCTCATGGACGATCTGAAGGGGCGCTTCCCGCAGGACCTCGACTACACCGTTTCGCTCGACACCACGCTGGCGGTGACCGAGGGCATCAAGGAGATCGTCACCACGCTCGTCGAGGCGATGGTCCTGGTCGTCCTCGTGGTGTTTATCTTTCTACAGAACTGGCGCGCGACGCTGATTCCTCTGCTCGCCGTGCCGGTCTCGCTCATCGGCACGTTCGCGGTTTTCCCGCTGCTCGGATTTTCCATCAACACGCTGTCGCTCTTCGGCCTGGTGCTGGCGATCGGCCTCGTGGTCGACGACGCGATCGTCGTGGTCGAGGCGGTCGAGCAGCATATCGAACGGGGGCTGTCGCCGCGCGAGGCGACGCTCACGGCCATGGAGCAGGTGTCGCGCCCCGTCGTGGCGATCGCGCTGATCCTCGCTTCGGTCTTCCTGCCGGTCGCGTTCATCGGCGGCATCCAGGGGCGGCTGAACAATCAATTCGCCGTGACGATCGCGATCTCGACGCTCATTTCGGCCTTCAACGCGCTGACGCTCTCGCCAGCGCTGTCGGCGCTGCTGCTGAGGCCGCGCACGGCATCGCGCGGGCTGCTCGGTCGATTTTTCGACGGCTTCAACCGGGCGTTCGAAAAAGTCATGCACGGATACCTCGTCGGGAGCGATGCGCTGCTGCACAAGGCGACCTTCTCGATGGTGTTGCTGATCGTCATCGCCGTATGCGCCGGGCTGTTCGGCTCCCAGCTTCCCCGGTCTTTCCTCCCCGAAGAAGACCAGGGCTACTTTTTTCTCAACGTGCAGCTCCCGGTCGCGGCGTCGCTGCAGCGCACCGACGAAACCGCCAGGCGCATTGAGGCGATCCTCAAAGAGACGCCCGGCGTTCAGACCTACAACACCGTCGTCGGCTTCAGCCTGCTCAGCTTCGTGAATACGACGTACAACGCCTTTTACTTCGTCACGCTCAAGCCGTGGAGCGAGCGCGGATCGGACCTGACCGCCGCCGCTATCATGCACCGCCTGAACCAGCGGCTCGCCGGGCTTCCGGAAGCGCAGGCGTTCGGCTTCGCGCCGCCGGCGATCCCCGGCATCGGCACCTCGGGCGGCGCGACTTTCATGCTCGAAGACCGCTCCGGCCAGGGCATCGAGTTTTTGACCCAGAACACCGATCGCTTCCTGCAGGCCGCCCGTAAGCGGCCCGAGTTCGCCGCACTGACCACGACCTTCATCCCCAGCGTGCCGCAGGTTTTCGCCGACGTGGACCGGGACAAGGTGCTCAAGCAGGGAGTGGACCTGAGCATCGTCTATAGAACGCTGCAGGCTTTCATGGGCGGAGTTTTCGTCAACTTTTTCAACCGCTTCGGACGCGTGTGGCAGGTCTACGTTCAGGCCGAGGGGGATTTCCGCACACAGGCGGAGAACGTCGGCCTGTTCCGCGTGCGCAACAACGACGGGCAAACCGTGCCCCTCTCGACGTTTATCAAGATGGAGACCACGTACGGGCCGGAGTTTACCGTCCGCTTCAACGGCTACCGGGCGGCGCAGGTGAACGGCATTCTCGCGCCCGGCTACAGCTCCGGGCAGGGAATGCAGGCTCTTGAAGAGGTGTTCGCCCAGACCATGCCGAGGGAAATGGGCTACGACTACTCAGGCATGTCGTTTCAGGAGAAGGTCGCCGCGGAGGGTGTCCCCGCCAGCGCGATTTTCGCTTTCTCGCTGCTCTTTGTCTTTCTCATTCAGGCGGCGCTCTATGAGAGCTGGTCGCTTCCCTTTTCGGTATTGCTGACCGTACCGATCGCGGTCTTCGGCGCTTTCCTCGGCCTGTGGCTGCGCGGTTATGCCCTGGACGTGTATGCCCAGATCGGCCTCATCGTGCTCATCGGTCTCGCCGCGAAGAACGCGATCCTGATCGTCGAGTTCGCCAAAATGGAGTTCGAGAAAGGACGCAGCCTCATGGAGGCGGCGCTCGAAGGCATGCGGCTCAGGCGGCGGCCGTTGTTCATGACCTCGCTCGCGTTCATATTGGGCTGCGCGCCGTTATGGATCGCCGCGGGCTCCGGGAGCGCGGCGCGCCGAACGCTGGGCACGGTGGTGATCGTGGGGATGCTGGCCGATACCATCGTCGCCAGCTTCCTGATCCCGGTCTCTTTCTACGTCGTCGAGCGGCTGTCGCGCCGAAAAGAAGGCCGCGCCGCGCCCGCTCCGGCGCCGCAGCCGGAGTGAAGGGTGAAGGTGTGGCGATGACTCCGGGCTTCGGCAACGAGAGAAAAATTTTCGGCCCCGGCCGCCGCCCCGCGCCGCTGGCGATTCTCCTCGCGCTCGCCCTCCTTCCCGCCTGCGCCCTGGGGCCCAACTTCAGGCGCCCCGCCGTCGACGCGCCGCCGGTTTTTCGCGGCGCCGAAGGGGCCGCCGAGCAGGCGTCGCTGGCCGACGCGCCCTGGTGGGAGGTCTTCAAGGACCCGGCGCTCACCGGGCTGATCCGGACCGCGCTCGCCAACAACTACGACCTGCTCGCGGCGGTGCAGCGGATCGAGCAGGCCCGCGCGGTGGCGGTCCAGGTGCGCTCCGCGCTCTTCCCGCAGCTCGGCTACGAGGCCGACGCGTCGCGCGGCAGAAACGCTATCGCCGGGCAGCCCACTTCCACCGCCGGCAAGCGGACCAGCTTCTTCGCCGGGCTGCTGAACGCCGCCTGGGAGATCGACCTCTGGGGGCGCATCCGGCGCGCCGACGAGGCGGCGCGCGCGCGCATTCTGGCGAGCGAGGAGGCCCGGCGCGGCGTGATGCTCTCGCTCGTGAGCGACGTCGCCCAGGCCTATTTCGAGCTGCTCGAGCTCGACCTCCAGTACGAGATCGCCCGGCGCACGACCGAATCGTTCAACGACAGCCTGGCGATCTTCCGGAGAAGGCTGGAGGGGGGCGTCGCCTCGCGGCTCGAAACCGCGCGCGCCGAGGCGTCGCTCGCCTCCACCGCCGCGACGCTGCCCAACATCGAAAGATTGATCGTGCTGAAAGAAAACCAGGTCAATCTGCTGCTCGGCCAAAACCCCGCCCCGGTCGCGCGCGGCGCGCGGCTCCTCGATCAACAGACGCCGCCGGATATTCCGGCCGGACTGCCGTCCGAGCTGCTGGAGCGCCGCCCCGACGTGCGCCTGGCCGAGCAGAACGTCGTCGCGGCGAACGCCGAGATCGGCGTCGCGGTCGCGAGTTTTCTCCCCCGGCTCGATCTCACCGCGCTCTTCGGCGCCGCGAGCCCCCAGCTTTCGGCGCTGACCGCGGGCAAATCCAACGTCTGGTCGCTCGCCACCTCGGTCGCCGGTCCGATCTTTCAGGGCGGCCGCCTGGTGGGGCAGTACAAGCAGGCCGAGGCCGGGTGGGAGGAGGCGGTGCTGCGCTACCAGCAGACCGCGCTCAACGCCTTTCACGAGGTCTCGGGCGCGCTCACGTCGCGGCAAAAATTGGCCCAAATCCGCGTCGAGCAGGCCCGCGCCGTCGCGGCCCTGGAGGACGCGGTCAAAGTCTCCACCCAGCGCTACGTCGCCGGCCTGTCGAGCTACTTCGAGGTGCTCGAAGCCCAGCAGCAGCTCTTCCCCACTGAGAACGCCCTCGCCGAGACCGAGCTCAGCGAGCTGCTCGTCTTCGTGCAGCTCTACCGGGCGCTCGGCGGCGGCTGGAAGCTCACGGACGAAGAGTGGACGGCTCCCCGACCCTAGGCTTTCTAGCCCGCGCCGGTTTACGACCGCCGGTTTCCCTGCTAAAAATCGTTGACCATGGGGCAACAGAGCCTACGTTTATGGCTCGCCGCGTTTTTTTTCCTCTCGGCCTGCGCGACCATCGGGGCGCCGGTCGAGCCCGGCCCGCCGCCGGAGACGACCAGGCTCGGCAAGCCGGAAGACTTGGCGTTCCTCCGCGCCCGGTCCGCGGGCGCCGGCGGCCGGATCGTCTACATCGGCGTTTACGGCGGCGAGATTCCGCCGTGGGAGAGAGCGCGCTATTTCATTCCACAGGACTGGCCGCCGTATAAAAATCTGACCTCGGAGGACGATCTCGGCCGGATCGCCTGGCACGACTCGCTCATGCACGTGCTGGCGCTCGAGATCTCCCGCCGCTTTCCCGACAGCATCGCGCTGATGATCAAGGGCGACGGCGAGGTCGTGACGGACGTCGCCCGCTATTTATATTCGCCCGGCGACCGGCTCTACCTCATCGGCCACAGCCAGGGCGGCGCGGTGGTGGCGGACGCGGCCGCGGCGCTCAAAAAAGCCGGCGTGCCCGTCGCGCTGCTGGTGCAGATGGAAGGCTTCCAGTCGTCCGGCGTCGTGCCCGGCAACGTTCGGCAGGCGTTTAATTTTTATGTTCCGTCCACCTTTGCAATCTGCCCCGGCCGCGTTAAGCTGGAAGCCGAAGAGCCGCTCGCCACGCGCGTGACGAGCGTCGCGGTCGCCGACCCCCCGGGACCGTTCAGCGGCGCGTGCGCCGCGCACCGGAACATCGACAGCGACCCGCGGGTCTGGAAGCCGCTGCTGGAATATATCGTCGAGTCCATGGAACCGAAAAACCGGGCCCCAGAGCAACCAGCGCAATAATAGAGGAGCCATGCGGCGATCACCGGCGCGGAGCCGCGCGCCACGCGGGCCGGCCTTTTTATTCGACCTCGACGGCACTCTCGTCGACAGCGTCTACCAGCACGTGCTCGCCTGGCGCGAGGCTCTGGAAGAGCTCGGCATCGAGCTGTCGGTGTGGCGCATCCATCGCCGCATCGGCATGAGCGGCGGCCTGCTCGCGAGCGCGCTGTTGAGCGAGACCGGCCATCGCGTGACGGCCGGGGAAGCGGAGCGGCTGAGAAGGATTCACGCCGAGGCCTACGCGCGCATGGCCGGCCAGGTGCGCTGTCTGCCGGGCGCGCGCGGGCTATTGGCGCACCTCGCCAGGCACCGCGTGCCGTGGGCGATCGCCACCAGCGGCCGCATGGAGAGCGCCGGCGGCGCCCTGAAAGTCCTCGGCGTCGGCCGCGAAACGATCGTGATCACGCGCGACCAGGTCGAGCACGCCAAACCCGACCCCGACCTCTTCCTCGCCGCCGCCGCGCGTCTCGGCGTCGACATCGGCGATGCGTTCGTCGTCGGCGACAGCGTGTGGGACCTGCTCGCCGCGCGGCGCGCCCATGCGCTCGGCATCGGCCTGTTGTCCGGCGGCTACGGCCAGGACGAGCTGGAGCGGGCGGGCGCCTACCGGGTATTCTCGGACCCGGCCGAGATGCTCGGCCACTTGAGCGAGCTGGGGGTTCGGGCGGCGGCCTATGAAGCGGGAGAAAACGGAGCTTGAGGCGATTTATTCCCGGAGGGATTGAGCCATCCCGTCCGCCGCGCTCCGCGCCGCCGTTCCGGCGCGCTGCCCGTGCTCCAGGCCCCAGGCGTGCAGCGCCTCGATGATCGGCTTCAGCGCTGTGCCGGCGGGAGTGAGAAAGTATTCCACTTTGGGCGGCACCTCGGCGTAGGCCTTCCGGATAATGATGTTGTCCCTTTCGAGCTCCCGCAAATGCTCGGTGAGCACTTTTTCCGAGACGCCCGTTAGCGCGCGGCGCAGCGCGCCGAAGCGGGTCCCGCCCACGGCGAGCTCGCGCAGGATCAATAATTTCCACCGCCCCGCGATAATCTTGAGCGTAAGCTCCGCCGGACAACCGACGGCTTTTCGGGTCGCTTTCATACTCCCCTCCGAGTAAGCACGTTACTTCAAAGTGCGTACTTTACAAGGGGGCCCATCGTGCCTAAATAGTACCAACGGCGGGAAAAACGCCGTAGCAAAGGCGGCAAAATGGCTGAAAAAGCATCGATCGCGGAAAAAGACGCGCGCCAGCGCAGGATCAAGAAGGTATGGAAGAGCCAGCCGACCATGGAGGGCGCCGGCGTGCGCTTGCGGCGCGCTTTCGGCTTCGATGAGACGCCCGCGCTCGATCCGTTTTTGCTCCTGGACGCGTTTCATTCGGAGAACCCGGAGGATTACAAGCGCGGCTTTCCCTGGCATCCGCATCGCGGCATCGAGACGATCACCTATATCCTCGACGGCGACGTGGAGCACGGCGACAGCCTGGGAAACCGCGGCCTGATCTCGGCCGGCGACGTGCAGTGGATGACCGCCGGAAGCGGCATCATCCACCAGGAGATGCCCAAGGGCGACCGCAAGGGAGAGATGTGGGGCTTTCAGCTCTGGTCGAACCTGCCGGCGCGCCGCAAGATGATGGAGCCGCGCTACCGCGAGGTGAAGCAGGGCGAGATCCCGCTGGTCAAAACCGCCGGCGGAGCCGCGGTGCGCGTCATCGCGGGCGAGGCGGAGGGAGCTCAGGGCCCGGTGCGCGAGATCGTCACCGAGCCGCTCTTTCTCGACGTGTCGCTCCCGGCCGGAAAAACTTTCACCCAGCCGGTCAAGCCGGGCCACACCGTCTTCGCCTACGTCATCGAGGGCGAAGGCTATTTCGACGGGGCGCCGGACGCGCTCGCGCGGCAAACGCCGGCGGCATATGGCGAAGGCACGCTGGTGCTCTACGGTCCGGGGGACAGCGTCACCGTAAGCAGCGACAAAAAATCCGTGCGCTTTCTCCTCGTCGCCGGGAGACCGCTCGAAGAGCCGATCGCCTGGCAGGGCCCGATCGTCATGAACACGCAGGCGGAGCTCAGGACCGCGTTCCGGGAATACCAGGACGGGACGTTCGTAAAGCACGCCCGGGAATAAATTTTCCGGGCCACGATCGGGGGCGCACATGATCACGCTCAGACGCGCCGGCGAGCGGGGCCGGACCAGATTCGACTGGCTCGACAGCCGGCACACTTTTTCTTTCGGCGAATACCGCGACCCGCGCAACATGGGCTTTCGCGACTTGAGGGTCATCAACGACGACCGGGTCGCGCCGGGCCAGGGCTTCGGCACCCATTCGCACCGCGACATGGAGATCATCACCTACGTGCTGGAGGGGGAGGTCAAGCACAAGGACAGCACCGGCGCGTCGACGGTGATCCGCCCCGGCGAGGTGCAGCGCATGAGCGCGGGCACCGGCATCAGCCACAGCGAGTTCAACCCGTCGGCGGCCGAGCCGGTGCACTTCCTCCAGATCTGGATCTTGCCGGCGCGGCAGAACCTCCCGCCCGGCTACGAGCAGCGGACGTTCGATCTGGAAAAAAGCCGCGGCCGCTGGACCCTCGTCGCGGCCGACCAGCGCGACGGCGCGGTCCAGTTGCATCAAGACGTCGAAGTGTCGGCGGCGCGCTTGGATCCCGGCCAGCAGGCGGCCTATCGCCTGAAGCCGGGCCGCTACGCCTGGCTCCAGATGGCGCGGGGCGGCGCGACGCTGAACGGCGTGTCGCTCGGCGCGGGCGACGGCGCCGCCGTCGACGGGGAGGAAATCCTGGAGATCAAAGCGACCAAAGAGGCGGAGGCGCTGCTGTTCGATCTCGCCTAGCGGTGTTATAGTCAACGCAAGCTCAAATAACCGCGTGGGGAGTGGAAGCCAAGAGGAGGCACAATGGATATCCTGTTTGACACCGAGCCGTCCCTGTCTCTCTTTATCCTGCGGGTCGTGCTGGGCGTCATCTTTTTCGCCCACGGCGCCCAGAAAGTCCTCGGCTGGTACGGCGGCCCCGGCCTCAAGGGCACCGTCGGCTTCATGGCGTCCATGGGCCTGCCGGTGCCGATCGCCTACCTGGTGTGCTTTTTCGAGTTTCTCGGCGGGATCGGCCTCGTCCTGGGTTTTTTGACCCGGCTCGCGGCGCTGGCGATCGCCGTCGTGATGGCCGGGGCGATCGTCACCGTCCACTGGCAGCACGGCTTTTTCTTGAACTGGGAGCTGACGCCGGGCAAGGGGCACGGCATCGAGGCGAACCTGGCGTACCTCGCGATGGCCCTGGCGCTCCTGCTCGACGGCGCCGGGATGCTCTCGATCGATCGATTGATTCTGCCGTAAAAAATGGCGGAGCGGCGGCGAGACGCTCCGTCGCTCCGCTCCCTTTCCTTTTTCCTTTTCGCGTTGACTCGGAGACGCGGTTGGCGTAAAAATCTCTGCATGGAAAAACGCCACGCCATGCCTGCGCGCGTCCTGCTCGGTTTATTTTTCAGCTTCTTATTTCTCGCCGGACCGCTGCCCGAGGCCCGGGCGCAAAAGGGCCGGATCAAGATCGTCACCCAGAGCCCGCTTTCCGGCGAGCAGGCGGGAACGGGCGAGCCCATCAAGCTCGGCGCGCAGCTGGCGGTCGAGGAGGCGAGCAAGCGGTTCAAGGCGCTCGGCTTCGACCTGGTCATGGTGCCGTACGACGACCAGGCGAAGCCGGAGGTCGGCGTCGCCAACGCCCGGAACGTCGCCGCCGACCCCGACGCGCTGCTGGTCGTCGGCCACTTCAATTCCG
>DASWFA010000042.1:0-1799 GCA_036394475.1 Binatia bacterium | reverse complement strand
TACGCGATCAGCATCTGGGAGAGGGTCTCGGGCACCAACGCGGTCGCGGCGCCCGTCTTCAACAACAACGGCGTGATCGGCAGCATCGCGATCGTCGGACCGGCGGAGAGGCTGATCAAGAAAGCGTGCGAGAAGTACAGCTCGGTTTTGAAAGAGACCGCGCGGGAATTGTCGGGAGAGATGGGCGTCTGGACGTCCACCGAAGGGACTTACGACCGCAAGGCCGCGGGGCCGAGGACCAAGCGCAATTCCGACTGAAGGATAAGGGATCCTATGCTGGTAAAAAGATATTTCTCGGCCGCGCTGGTTTCCCTGACTTTGATTTTTTCCCTCTCCGGGCCCGCCGCCGCGGAATCCGTCCGGATCGGCGTCACCGGCGCCGGCGTCGAATTCACGCCGTTTTACGCGGGAAAGGCGGGCGGCTTTTTCAAGAAGCACGGCCTCGACGTGGAGATCATCCGCATTCAAGCCGCGGGGCTCGTCGTCCAGGCGCTGCTCGGCGGCAGCATCGACTTCGCCGTCGTCGGCCAGGCCTATATCCGGGCCGCGGCGCAGGGCGCGGACGTCGTCATGGTGGCGACCCACGTCAACAAGTTCCCCTACACGGTGCTGGTCAAATCGAGCATCAAGCGCCCCGAGGACATCAAGGGTGCCAAGCTGGCGATCAGCCGCTTCGGCTCGGCCAGCGAGGTCGCTTTCAGGGTGCTGTTGGAGCACCTGGGAATGAATCCTGACACCGACGTGAGTTTTCTCCAGGTCGGCGGGCAGACCGACCGCTTCATGGCGCTCAAAACCGGCGCCGCTGACGGGACGGTCATCGCCCCGCCGCTCTCGGGCATAGCGGACAAGCTCGGCTTCAACGTTTATTTTAGAATGACGGACCTGAAGATCGACTACCCGCACGAGGGCGTGGTGGTGAGCCGGGAATACGCGCGCGCCCGCCGCGACACGGTCACACGCTTTTTAAAAGCGTTCGTCGAGAGCATGCACGCCATGAAGAAAGACCGGGCCTTCGCCGTCTCGATGATGGCCAAGGACATGCGCCTCGACCCGGTGGGGCACAAGGACGAGCTCGAGGGCGCGTATAGGGAAGCGGTCCTGGGGATGTACGAGGGAAACCCGCGGCCCAACACGGAGGGCGTCCAGTTTATTCTGGACCTCATGAAAAAAGAGAAAAATTTTCAGTTCAAGGCGCCGGCCGATCCAAAATATTACGTCGACGGGAGCTTCATGGGCGAGCTCGACAAGAGCGGCTTCGTGAAGGCGCTGTACGGTAAATAGAGGGCCGGGGATGCCTATGCGCGGCAATAAATCTGTTTCGATCCTGCTGATCGCGCTGGCGCTCGCCTTTCAGGCGCCGCAGATCCTTGAAGCCGAGCCGATCCGGGTCGGGGTGACCGGCGTCGGCATCGAGTTCACGCCCTTCCACGCCGGCAGGCAGAAAGGCCTGTTCAAGAAGTACGGCCTCGACGCGGAAGTCATCAGCGTGAGTGGCGCCTCGCTGGTGGTGCAGATCCTGGCGGGCGGCAGCATCGACTTCGCCATCGCCGGCCAGGCCGCGGTGCGGGCCGCCGCGCAGGGCGCCGACATGGTCATGATCGCGAGCTACATCAACCATTTTCCCTGGGCGATCATCGTCAAGCCGGAGATCAGGAAAGTCGCCGACATCAAGGGCAAAAAGATCGGCATCAGCCGCTTCGGCTCGGCCAGCGAGGTCGCCGTGCGAGTGACCATGGAGCACCTCGGCGTCAATCCGGACAAGGACATCGCCATGATCCAGGCGGGCGGACAGACCGAGC
>DASWFA010000041.1:0-2955 GCA_036394475.1 Binatia bacterium | reverse complement strand
GAATTTTGAGTTTTGAATTCAAGATTGGGAATTCAAAATGCATCACTTGATAAGCGGCCGCCCGGTCATTTCCTCGGGCTGGGGGATGCCGAGCATCTTGAGGATCGTCGGCGCGACGTCGATCGCCTTGCCGGGCGCGAGGCGCGCCGACTTGAGCGTCTCGTCGGCGATGATGACCGGCACCGGATTGGAGGTATGCGCGGTTTGAATCTCGCCGGTGTCGTAGTCGATCATCTGCTCGGCGTTGCCGTGGTCGGCGGTGACGATCACCCGGCCCTTGCGGCCGAGCGCCGCTTCGGCCACCCTGCCGACGCACTCGTCGACCACCTCGCAGGCGCGCACGGTGGCCTCGAAGTCGCCCGTGTGGCCCACCATGTCGGCGTTGGCGTAGTTCAGGACCACCAGGCCGTAGCGCTCGGCCTCGATCTCTCCGACGAGCGCGCCGGTGATTTCATAGGCGCTCATCGCCGGCTTCTTATCGTAGGTCTCAACATCTTTCGCCGAGGGAATCAGGATGCGCTCTTCGAAGGGAAACTTCTTCTCTTCGCCGCCGTTGAAAAAGTAGGTGACGTGGGCGTATTTTTCCGTCTCCGCGATGCGGAGCTGCGGGATGCCGCTCCGGCTCGCGACCTCGCCCAGAATGTTCCTGAGATCGCGCGGCGGAAACGCGGCGGGGAGGCCCAGGCTCCTGTCGTATTCGGACATGGTGACGTAGGCGGCGAGCGCGATCCGCCGCCCGCGGGGGAATTCCTGGAAATCCCCGGCCATCAACGCGCGCGTCATCTGGCGCGCGCGATCAGCCCGGAAGTTGAAAAATATCACCGCGTCGCCGTCGCGGACGACGCCCTCCGGGTCGATCACCGTCGGCGGGACGAACTCGTCGGTGACGCCGTTTTGGCGGTTTTTCCGGATCGCCGCTTCGGCCGAGCCCTCGCGGGCCCCCTCGCCCCCGATAATCGACCGGTAGGCCTTTTCGGTCCGGTCCCAGCGCTTGTCGCGGTCCATGCCGTAGTAGCGGCCGCCGACCGTGGCGATCCTGGCCATGGGGTGGGAAGCCAGCTTTTCGTTCAGCTCGCTGAGGAATCCCTCCGCGCTCGTCGGCGGCGTGTCCCGGCCGTCGAGAAAAAGGTGCAGGTAGACCGCTTTTATTTTTTCCCGGGCGGCGAGCTCGATCAGCGCCTCGAGGTGGCGCTGGTGGCTGTGCACGCCGCCGTCGCCCAGGAGGCCCATCAGGTGAAGCCGGCCGCCGCTCTTTTTGACCGCGTCGAGCGCGCCGCGAAAAATCGGATTGGAGAAGAAAGTTCCGTCGTCGATCGCCTTGTGAATGAGCGTCAGGTCCTGGTAGACCACGCGGCCCGCGCCCAGGTGCATGTGGCCGACCTCGGAGTTGCCCATCTGGCCGTCGGGCAGACCCACGTCCAGCCCCGAGATGGAAATCTGCGTCGAGGGATACGCCGCCGCGAGCCGGTCCATATTGGGCGTCGACGCGAGCGCGATGGCGTTCCCTTCCCGCCGCGGGTTGACGCCCCAGCCGTCGAGGACGATGAGAATCAGAGGCCGTTGATCGCGCACGGAAGCTGTTCCTTTCCTCTGCGTTCCCGGCGGCCGGGCTCAGAGATGCTGCTCGTCACGGATGCGAAATTGCTGGACCAGCGACGCGTAGGGCTCGGGGAGCTGGACGCGCGGAGCGTCGAGCCAGAGCCCTTCGAGGTCGTAAAATTCGCGCACCGGCTGATAAAAAATGTGGACGATGACGTCGGCGAAGTCCATCAAGACCCATTGTCCCCTGGCGACGCCCTCGACGGATTGCGGCCGGACTCCCAGCCCGCGGAGATTTTCCTCGATGCCCTGCGCGATGCTCTGCACCTGGCGGTCGGAGCGGCCGGAGCAGACGATGAAATAGTCGGCGATCGAGGTGAGCTCGCGCACCTCCAGCAGCACCAGATCGTAGGCCTTCCGCTCCAGCGCGAAGCGGCTCACCTGCACGGCCTTTTCCCGCGAATCGATGGTCAAATTTTTTCGCCCCTCCTAGGATCCTTCCCTTTTGAGCCCCGGTACAGCCCCCTGCGTTCAATATAGCGCTCAACCTCCCGGGGGACCAGATAGCGGATCGATTTTCCCGCCCGCGCGCGGGTCCGGATCTCGGAAGCCGATATGTCGATGTCGGTCAATTTTAAAAAATGCAGCAGCGTCCCGCTCTCGTGGCGGTGCGCTTTTTTTTTCGGATCATAACAAAACGATTTTCGCGCGGCAACGGGAAGGCCGGCGGGGTCGAGCGGCTCGCGGCTGCCCGGCCGGGAGGTCACGATCAAATGGGCGAGCGGAAAGATTTCCTGAAAGTCCTTCCACGCGCCGATGTGGCGAAAGGCGTCCATGCCGAGGATGAAATAGAGCCGGTCGCCTTTCCGGCGCGCGGCGAAATAGCCGAGCGTGTCGATCGAGAAGGATTTGCCGGGGCGGCGAAGCTCGACGTCGGAGACGGCGAAGCGGGGATTGCCCCGGGTCGCGAGCCGCGCCATGGCGAGCCTGTCGGACGCGTCCGCGGCGCCGCCTTTTTTGAGCGGCTGGATCGACGCCGGGATGAAAAGCACGCGGTCGAGGCGAAAAGCTTCCCGGACCTCTTCCGCGCTCCGCAAATGGCCCCAGTGGATCGGATCGAACGTGCCGCCGAAAAGACCGATTCTCATATAAAAAAGTCTCGGGTTTCGGGTTTCGAGTTTCGAGAAAAGATAAAATACCCTAAACCACGCCAACGCGGCGAATAAGCGCCCGCCCGGGGGTGTCTCGCAGGGTCGATGCGTCGGACGGGCAGGCTCAAGCGTGCCTCGAAAAAACTCTTAAAAGGAAGAGAAGCGTAAACGGGACCTATCGCATCGGCCCGGAGAGATACTCCCGGAAGGGCGGAAGGTAGATGGGCCTTTTTCACCGGCCGCTATTCCCTGATCTGTCCGTCGC
>DASWFA010000040.1:0-6644 GCA_036394475.1 Binatia bacterium | reverse complement strand
CCCCTGCGGTAGGCGCGGAGCATGCAGCCGTAATCGTTCATTTCGACTCCGACCACGCGCGCGGCCAGCCGGTTCGCCGCAAAAGAAAAAAAACGGCGCAGCGCGGAGTCCCGCCGCTCTTCTCTCCACCCGCCGACGACGTCGTAGCCTTCGTCGATCTTCTCGAGCAGCCTGGGAATTTCTTCCGGCGGGTTTTGCAGGTCCCCGTCCAGGGTGACGACGACCTCGCCCGCGGCCCGGTCGAACCCGGCGAGGACCGCCGCGTGCTGGCCGTAGTTGCGGTTGAGGACGACGACCTTGACCCCGCGGCTCCCCGCGTGGAGCCGCTTGAGGATATCCGCGGTGCCGTCCGCGCTGCCGTCGTCGACGTAGATGATCTCGGACGATCTGCCCAAATTCGTCAGCGTGGCCGAAAGCCGGGCGTGGAGGATCTCGACGTTGGCCGATTCGTTGTAAAGCGGGACGACGATGGAGAGCTCGGGCCGTTCGTTCGCGCTCGTCATGGGCGCCGATCATGACGCCGAACCCCGCTGAATTCAAGCCGCCCGGGCGGCGGATTTTGATCCCCGGATCCTTCGCCTTTTTCACGAATCGTGTAATTTTCTTGACATTGGATAGAAATAGAGTTTCAATGGTCTCGAATCGGGGCTCTCTGAAGTTTTACACTTGCGCGTCGTCCAACCACTTGAGCCCCGAGTGCACTTAACCGGGACCCTTCGGGGAAGGAGGTCGCATGCAGGCCCTCAAGAGCTTCTGGTTGATGTCTGCTCCGGTAAAAACCCGTCTATTCAGATATCCCCTGCGCGAGTATCATGCTGTAGTCAGAGCCGGACACCGCGATCGGCCCGCTGACGATTCCCATGGCTAACTCGGCTACACCACGCCTGTTTCCCGCGCTCCGCTCCCCGGATCATCGAGCTTTTATATTATTATCGTCTAATCGGCAGGATCCATTCCGAAAGGAGGAACTATCGGAATGAACCACGAGTTTGAAAACCTTATTCGCAAGGACCGCGATATCGCCAAGGCGAAAGCCTGGAAGGGCAGCCTTTTGGGCTACCTCGAAAAGGTCAAGGAAAATCCGTCGGTCACCAAGCTCTCCCACGCGCGGATGTACGAAAACATCACCCGCCCGGGAATCCACGACATCCAGGACACCGACGACCCGCGCATCAAGCGGCTGTACAAGGACGAGTCGGTCAAAGTCTACAGCTTTTTCGCGGAGGAGTTCTTCGGCATCGAGAAGACCATCGCGCAGATCGTCCGCTATTTTCACGCCGCGTCGCTCAAGGGCGAAGAGAGCCGGCAGGTCCTCTATCTCATGGGGCCGGTCGGCTCGGGCAAGAGCTCGCTGGTCGAAAAGCTCCACCGCGGACTGGAGGAGAGCGATCCGATCTTCGCCATCGAGGGCTGCCCGATGTTCGAGGAGCCGCTGCACCTGATCCCGCGCCACCTGCGCAAAGAGTTCGAGAAGATGCTCGGCGTCCATATCGAAGGCGACCTCTGCCCCGTCTGCCGCTTTCGCCTGAAGGAGGAGTTCAACGGCCGGTACGAGGAATTCCCGGTCGGCACGGTCGGGTTCTCCAAGCGGGCGCGCGTCGGCATCGGCGTGGTCCCGCCCGTCGACCCCAACAACCAGGACACCTCCGTGCTGATCGGCAGCGAAGACATCTCCAAGCTCGACCTTTACTCGGAGGGCGACCCGCGCGTGCTCGAGTTGAACGGCGCGCTCAACATCGGCAACCGCGGCGTCGTCGAGTTCATCGAAGTCTTCAAAAACGAGATCGAGTACCTGCACTGCATGATCACCGCGACGCAGGAAAAGGTCATCCCGGCGCCGGGGCGGCACGGGCTGGTCTACGTCGACGCGGTCATCGTGGCGCACTCCAACGAGGCCGAGTGGCAGAAGTTCAAGGCCGACCACACCAACGAAGCGATCCTCGACCGCATCGTCGTGGTCAAGGTGCCGTACAACCTGCGCCTCTCCGAAGAGGTCAAGATCTACCAGAAGATCATCCGCCACTCCGACTTCCACGCCCACGTCGCGCCGCACACGCTGGACATCGCCTCGATGTTCGCGATCCTTTCCCGCCTCGAGCCGACCAACAAATGCGACCTCATGACCAAGCTCAAGCTCTACAACGGCGAGGAGGTCGTGGAGAAAGGCCGGACCAAGAAGGTCGACGTCGAGGAGCTGCGCGAGGCGACCAAGCGGGAGGGCATGAACGGCATCTCCACCCGCTTCATCATGAAGGCGCTGGACAACGCCCTTTCGGACAACACCGCGGGCGACTGCATCAACCCGATCAACGTCCGCGAGTCGCTCACCAACATGGTCAAGGAGGCGGACCTCCCCGACGACACGCGCAAGCAATATCTGGAATTCCTGCAGGACACGCTGCACAAGGAATACCTCGAGCTGCTGGAAAAAGAGATCACCCGCGCGTTCGTTTACTCCTACCAGGAGCAGGCGGAGTCGCTGTTCCAGAACTATCTCGACCACGCCGAGGCCTACGTCAACAAGAGCAAGGTCAAGGACCGCAACACGAAAGAAGAGCTCTCGCCGGACGAAGGCTTCATGAAGTCGATCGAGGAGCAGATCGCCATTATCGGCTCGGCGGCCGACGGCTTCCGCCAGGAAGTCATCGCCTATCTCTGGGCCGCCAACCGGCGCGGCGAGAAGATCGACTACAGCAGCTACGAGCCGCTGAAGGAAGCGATCGAGAAAAAGCTCATGACCTCGGTCCGGGACTTGAGCCGCATCATCACCAAGGCCCGGACGCGGGACGAGGACCAGAGCGACAAGTACAACGCGATGGTGCGGAACCTGCTCGAGCACGGCTATTGCCCGAGCTGCGTCGACGTGATCCTGAAGTACGCCGCCAACAACCTGTGGAAGGATTGACGCAGGCGGCCGCGCTGATGTCATGGACTCGATTTTCCGCACCTACGACCCCTCCTCGGCGCAGCGGAGCGACCGCTCGGCCGGCGACCGGCAGCGGCACCGGGAGAAGGTCCACGAGGCGATCCGCCACAACATAGCCGACATCATCGCCGAGGAATCGATCATCGGCCGCGACCGCGACCGGATCATCAAGGTCCCCATTCGCGGCGTCAAGGAATACCGCTTCGTTTACGGCGACAACGCGCCCGGCGTCGGCCAGGGCGGGCCGGATACCCAGCCGGGCCAGGTGATCGGCAAGGGCGAGCAGGGGGGCGACGGCCAGCAGGCCGGCGACCGCCCGGGCGTCGATTATTACGAGACCGACGTCTCGCTCGACGAGCTGATCGACATGATGTTCGAGGACCTGGAGCTGCCCTACCTCGAGCGCAAGCACCTGCGGGAAATCGAGGTCGAGGAGCTCTTCCGGCGCAAGGGCTACCGCAAAAAAGGCATCCGCATCCGCCTCGACAAGCGGCGCACCGCCATCGCGCGGATCAAGCGCAAAAAGGCCACGCAGCGGAAGGACGCCTTCGCCTTGAGGCCGCAGCGCTTTCCCTTCCACAACGACGACCTGATCTACCGGCATACCGTCTCCGAGATCCGGCGCGAATCGAACGCCGTCGTCGTCTGCGTCATGGACACCTCCGGCTCGATGGACACGATGAAGAAGTATCTCGCCCGGAGTTTTTTCTTCCTGCTCTACCGCTTCGTCTGCACCAAATACCAGAACGTGAAGATCGTCTTCGTCGCGCACCACACCGAGGCCGCCGAGGTCACGGAGGACGAGTTTTTTCACAAGGGGGAGGCCGGCGGCACGTTTATCTCCTCCGGCTACCGCAAGGCGCTGGAGATCATCGAGCAGCGGTTCCACCCGTCGCTCTGGAACGTCTACGTGTTCCATTGCTCCGACGGGGACAATTTCGAGTCCGACAATCCCGCCGCGCTCCAGGCCGCCAAGGAGATCGCCGCCATCGCCAACCTGTTCGGCTACGGCGAGATCAAGCCGCTCGGCTCGGGCTACTACGGCAGCAGCATGATCCAGTTTTTCTCCCAGCTCGAGGCGGATAATTTCCAGACGGTCCAGATCCAGCGCAAAGAGGACATCTGGCCCGCCTTCAAGGGCTTCCTCTCGCGCGAGCGCGCGCGGGACGACGCCGCCTGAGACCTGCGGCCATGCCGGCGACCTTCACCATCCAGGAGCTCGAAGCGTGGAACGAGCGGATCTTCGCCGTCGCCAAGCGGTTCGGCCTCGATCCCTACCCGCAGGAGTTCGAGATCTGCGACCACGAGCAGATGCTCGCCTACATGGTCTATTCCGGCATGCCGTCCCACTATCCCCACTGGTCCTACGGAAAAAACTTCGAGAAGTTGAAGACCCTCTACGATTACGGCGCGAGCGGCCTCCCCTACGAGATGGTGATCAACTCCAATCCGTCGATCGCCTATCTCATGCGCGACAACAGCCTGCTCCTCCAGGTGCTCACGGTCGCGCACGTTTACGGCCATAACGACTTCTTTAAAAATAATTTCACCTTCAAGTCCACGCGCGCCGAATTCACCATCGAGACGTTCAAGGCGCACGCGGACCGCGTCCGCGGCTACGTCGAAGACCCGAGCATCGGCCTGGAAAAGGTCGAGCGCATCCTCGACGCCGCGCACGCGCTGTCGCTCCAGTGCCGGCGCAACCTCGCGATCCGTAAGCCCAGCCAGGAGGAGGAGGTCGCGCGGCGCCTGGCGGAATCGGCGCCGGCGCCCGACCCGTTTCAATCGATTCACCGCCGGCGCGAGTACGTCGCGCCGGACTTGAACCGCGTGCCGCTGTACCCGGAGGAGGACCTGCTGCTTTTTATCCGCGACCACAACCCGCTCTTCAGCGATTGGGAGAAGGACCTGCTCACGATCGTGCACGAGCAGACCCAGTATTTCATCCCGCAGATCGAGACCAAGATCATGAACGAAGGATGGGCGAGCTTCTGGCACAAGCGCATCCTCGACACCCTCGAGCTGCCCCAGGGGATGCAGATCGAGTTCATCGTGCGGCACAACCAGGTCCTGAGCCCGGCGAAGGGCACGATCAACCCGTATCACCTGGGCATGAAGGTATGGGAGGACATCGAGCGGCGCTGGGACCAGCCCGAGCGGGAGGACGGACGGGAGCGGCCGCGGACGAAGACCGGGAGAGAGAAGATTTTCGAGGTGCGCGAGGTCGAGAGAGACGCGTCGTTTTTGCGCCGCTATCTGACCGAGGAGCTGATCCGCGAGCTGAACCTGTTCGAGTACCAGAGCCGGGGCGGCGACCAGGTCGTCGCGCGCGTCGCCGACGACGACAACTGGCGCGCGATCAAAGAAACGCTCATCCGCAACGTCGGCACGGGCACGACGCCGGTGATCAAGGTCGAGGACTCGGACTACAACCGCAACCGGGTGCTGTTCCTCAAGCACCACCACGACGGCCGCGACCTGCAGCTGGAATACGCCGAGAAGACCCTCCAGTACCTGCACCAGCTCTGGGGCCGGGAAGTGGCCCTCGAAACCGAGCTCAGCGGCAAGCCGTCGATCCTCTCCTTCGCGGAAGACAAGCTCACGATCAAACCCCTGCATTGAAATGGTTTGCGGTTTCAAGTTTCTCGTTTCAAGTTATGGTAAACTCGAAACCCGGAACTCGGAACTCGAAACCATTTAGATGACCGACCTCGACCGCATCCAGTCCTGCATTTCCAACCGGCTCGACCGGAGCGCCGTCGGCGCCAAGCGAATCGCCGCCGTCATCGGCGGCTCCCCCTCGCGCTATAGTAAAAGCCCGGCCCTGTGGAACGCGGCGTTCCAGGCGCTCGCCATGGACGCCGTCTACGTCGCCCTGGACCTGGACGAAGGCCGTCTCGCGGAATTGATGGCGGCGGTCAAAGAGTCCGGCCGCGTGCTGGGATTGAACGTGACCGTGCCGCACAAGCTCGCGGCGCTGAAACACCTCGACGCGCTGGAGGAAAGCGCGCGGAAGACCGGCGCGGTCAACACGATCACGCGCGCCGGGGACGGGCGGCTTTCGGGCGCCAACACGGACGGCGCGGGCTTCGTTCAGAGCCTCTTGACGCCCCCGGCCGGCGGCGCCTCCCCGATCGTCGAATCTCTGGAATCTTTGAGCGGCATCGACGCGCTCGTTCTCGGCGCCGGCGGCGCGGCGCGCGCGGTCGCCTTCGCCCTGGGCGAAAGGATCGGCAAGGGCCGCCTCGCCATCGCCAACCGGAACCGGCAAAGCGCCGAGTCGCTCGCGGCGGAAGTCGCCGCGTTATACGGCAACGCCGCCGCGGTCAGCGACGAGGAGATCGCGGCGCACGCCGTGAGCACGGGCCTGATCGTGAATTGCACCACCAGGGGCCAGGGCGGCGGCGCGCTCGAGCCCTACTCCGCTCTCGCTTCCGCCCGACCGGAGGCGCCGGCGGGCCCAGAAAGCATAGATGCGAACAACCGCGCTTCGTTGGAGCTGGCGGGCCGGGTCCCGCAATCGACCGTTTTTTATGACCTCGTCTACCATCCGGCCGAGAGCGTGTTCCTCCGCCACGGCCGGCTCACCGGCCACCGCACGCAAAACGGCCGGGGCATGATCGTCGCCCAGGCGGTCGAGGCTTTTTTCAGCCACATCTGCCGCCAGGAGCTGGAGCGAGCGGGCCTGCACACGGAAGAGACGCGGAAGAGGGTTTTG
>DASWFA010000039.1:0-6426 GCA_036394475.1 Binatia bacterium | reverse complement strand
GCCGCGGGAAATTCTCCGGCGCGGGGCGCGCAGGCGCAGAAGGTCCGGCTTTCCTATTCCAGCCGCAGCAACTCGGTGACGCCGTTCCAGGTCGCCGCCGTGCGGGGATTTTTCAAGGAAGAGGGGCTGGACGTCGAGATGATCCAGGTCAACCCGCGGCTCGGCGCGATGGCGGTGATGAACGGCGATCTGGATTTCACCTCCACCTTCGGCAGCACGCTGCGCGGCGTGCTCCAGGGGCTGCCGCTTAAGTTCCTCGCCGTGTCGGTCAAAAAGTCGGAGCATTTCCTGGTCGCGCGCCGCGACATCAAAGACGTCCAGGAGCTCAAGGGCAAAAAAATCGCCGTCTCGACGCTGTTCGGCACGGACCAGACCGCGGCGGAGGAGATCGCGCGCTCCAAGGGCTTTAATCCGGCCCTGATGCAGCCGATGGCGGTCGGCGACGCGCCGCTCCGCGCGCAGGCGCTCCGCGCCGGGCTCGTTGACGCCAGCTCGGTCTCCTCGCCCTACGATCTCGTGCTGAAGGAAGAGGGCTTCACCGTGCTGGGCGGGCCGGAGGACGTCAAGTACGCGCTGCCGACCTCCGGGCTGGCGGCGGGCCTCAAGCTGTTGCAGGAAAGGCCGCTGCTGGCGAAGCAGGTCCTGCGCGCGCTCTTAAAGGCGCACCGCTTCATCTTCGAGAACAAGGCGGAGACCGTCAACATCATGATGCGCTGGCTCAGCCAGCCGGCCGAGGTCGCCGCGCACTCCTACCAGCTCTCGCTGGTCTCGCTCGCGCGCAACGGCGAGATCACCGATTACGAGTGGGAGCGGCTGACGGAGGGGAAGAAGCCGCTGGCGGACGTGCGCGACTTTACCCTGCTCCGCCAGGCGCAGAAGGAGCTGGGAATTCGACAATAAGAGGCGCAAGGTTTATATAAGTCTATAGGGTATAAAATCATGGTCACAGGCCGGTCAAAAAGGTCCCAGATACAAGGCGCGCGGGTGACCGACGAGCGCGGGCGTACATTTTTCGGTACGTCGAGCGAGGAGGTCGAGCGCAACGCCGTAGATGGGCCTTTTTCAGCGGCCTGAAAGGAGGTTTTATGTCGGTATCCGGAATCCGTGGAATGGTGATGCCCGTCCCGACTCCCTTTTTGGAAGACGGGGAGGTGGACGAAAGGGTCTTCGAGGAGCTGCTCGACTTTTATCTCGCCTCGGGGGTCAGCGCCTTTTTCATCAACGGCTCCTACGGCCAGGGGCCGGCGATGGCGATCGAGCAGCGCAAGCGCACGGCGGAGATCGCCGTCAACCGCGTGAAGCACCGGCTCCCCGTGATGGTCCACGTCGGCGCGGTCGATCCGTTCACGTCGTCGGACCTGGGCCGGCACGCGCGCTCGATCGGCGCGGACGCGGTGGCGATCGTGGGTCCGTACTATTACAGCGATCACAACGAGTACGAAGTCATCGAGCACTACCGCGCCGTGGACAAGGCGACCGAGCTGCCGGTCATGGTCTACAACAACCCGCAATACTCGGGCTATAACATCACGCCCGCCATGATGGCGCGCTTGAAGGAAGCGGTGCCGCGCGTCTTCGGCACCAAGCTCGCCAAGGGGTCGATCAGCGAGGCGCAGCGCTACGCCGCCGCGGTGGGGAAAGATTTCTCTTTGTTCGCGCCCGCGGGGAACGTGTTTCCCGGCATGCTGCTCGGCATGACCGGGACGATCAGCCCGCCGCTCTCCGCGGCCCCGGAGATCGGCGTCCGCCTGGTCCAGGCGATCGACAAGCGCGACTGGCAGAACGCCACGGTCGATCAGGTGAAGATCCTCGAATACCTGGGCGAGACCGAGCCGCTGTTCTCCTCCTACGGCCGCAGCTCGCAGCGCGAGGCGCTCCGGCTCCGCGGCTTCGACATCAAGCGCTTCCCGCGCTGGCCGGCGAAGCCGCTCGACGAGGCGGCGAAGGAAAAAATCAAAAAGAGCCTGGAGCATCTGGGCGTGCCGCTGGGGAAAAGCAGATAGTTTCACGTTGATAGTTTCGAGTTTCAAGACGGAGGACCGCTGATAAATTCAGACGCCTTTTACTTGAAACCTGAAACTTGAAACTCGAAACTGCTATGACGAATCTTAAAGATCTGGATTCCGAGCTCGCAGAGAGGAATCTCGAGGGCTACTGGGCGGTCGATCGCTCTCCGAGTCCGGAGCCGGCGCCGACCGTCGTGCCGCACGTGTGGAAGTGGCGCGAGATCTACGACGGCCTCGGCCGCGCGGGCGACCTGGTCGGCCTGGACAAGTCCGAGCGCCGCACCGTCCGGCTCATCAATCCGGGGCTGAAGGACCAGGTCCGCTCGGCCACGCGCACGATCCACATGTCCATCCAGCTCGTCAAGCCGGGCGAGGTCGCCCGCGCCCACCGCCACAACATGACCGCGATCCGCTTCGTGGTGCGGGGACACGGCGCCTACACCGCCGTCGAGGGCGAGCGGTTCTTCATGGAGGAAGGCGACCTGATCCTGACGCCCAACTGGAGCTGGCACGATCACCACAACGGCTCGGACGGGCCGATCGTCTGGCTCGACGGCCACGACGGCCCGCTCATCGGCCATCTGGAGACGATGTTCGTCGAGCCGTTTCCCGAGCGCCAGCAGCCGATCGAGCGGCCGCAGGACTTCTCCTCGCGGCAGTTCGGTCTGGCGCGGCCGGTGCTCGGCGGCCCGGCGGTGAAAAATCCGCCGCTGCGCTATAAATGGTCCGATACCTACCCGGCGCTGAAGGCGCTCGGCGCGGCGGCGGGCGACGCCCACGACGGCGTGCTGCTCCGCTATGTGAACCCGCTGACCGGCGGCTGGACGCTGCCGACGATGTCGTGTGAGATCCAGCTGCTCCGCCCGGGCGAGAAGACGCGCGCCCACCGCCACACCAGCGCGACGATCTACCACGCCTTTCGCGGCGCGGGCGCGACCGAGATCGACGGGCGGACGTTCGAGTGGGAGCAGGGCGACTGCTTCGTCGTGCCGCTGTGGAGCCGGCACAGCCACCAAAACGCGTCGGCGGGCGAGGACGCGGTGCTGTTTTCGATCAACGACCGGCCGATGATGGAGGCGCTGAATCTCTACAGAGAAGAAAGCCAGGCATGAGGCGAGAGGCGCGAGGCGAGAGCAAGAAACAAGGAAAAAGAGGATGAACATCACACCTGGGATGAAGATGAAGCCGGCCGAGGCGCGGGCGGCGGTCGACGGGATTTACGCCAAGGTGGCGGCGCGCTGGGAGGAGCGGGTGAATCGCACGCGCTTCATGCAGGAGCTGCTTTCGGGTAAGCTGCCGCTTTCGACGATCAAGCTGTTTTTCAAAAACTGGGGCGCCTGGACGATCGAGATCAACACGCTCACCGCCTGCTCCTACCAGCGGTTCCTGCCGTTTTTCAAAAGCCACCGCGACCTGATGGCGCCGCTCGGCGAGAAGATCGCCGACGAGTTCATCCACCCCAAGCCGCCGGGGCACTATCTCGTGATGATGCAGACCGCCGCCGCGCTCGGCCTGACGGAAGAGGAGATCTTCACCCAGCCGCTGCTCTCCGAGTTCCGCGCCAAGATCGACTTCATGCGCGGCGTCATGTACGAGGGGACCGCCGCCGAGTGGTACTCCTCGGTGACGACCGAGGAGCGCATCGGCCACTGGGCGGGCGACTGGTTCAAGGCGCTGACGACGCACTACGGCCTCACCAAAGAGCAGGCGACCTATTTTTCCACGCATCACGAGGCCGACCTCGAAGAGCACGAGGAGGGCGTGATGGGCCACGGGCAGTTCAACCGCACGGTGCTCCAGCGGCTGCTCGAAGACGGCATGGCGGAGGAGCGGCCGACCTACGGCATGGAGTACTGCGCCCTGACCTCGGTCGACCTCCACGCGGTGATGCAGCGGACGGCGCTGGACGAGGCGGAGCGCTTGAAGGGGAAATCGGCTTAGCGCATGCCGCGCGCGCCCTCGCGTCGAGCCCTTCCGGCGAGAGCGATGGGTCTCTGTCTTGAGGCGGCCGGCAGGCGTTAGAGCTTCGCAAACATCTGGAAACCTGCCATCGACCGGCCAAGCGGCGGAATAGTCTTCGGGGCTGCACGTCCGGGCGCTCTCGCCTTCAGGGCTCGCCGCTCGGGCGCTTCTTGTCGCGCATGTCAGGAAATTTTGATAAAGCTTCCAGGCCAAGAAAACAGAAGGAGTGAAGATGAAATTCGCATCCGTGAAACCCGACCAGCTGGCGATCGTCAAAGGCGACGAATTGATTCTCATCGGCGACGCGCTGCCGAAGGGCGCGACGATGCTCGACCTGATCGCGGGCTACGACGGCGCGAAAGCCGCGCTCGCCGGCGCGGCGGAAAAGGGGAGGCGCATCGCGCTTGACCCCAAGAGCCTCAAGGCGCCGGTCGAGAACCCGTCGAAGATCTGGGCGGCGGCGACCAATTACAAGCGCGGCAGCAAGGGGCTCGGCGACGAGCGCGGCCGGGGCGAGGCGGGCACGGCGACGCCGGACGAGATTTTGGAAAAAAGCTTTTTGAAGCCGCCGTCGGCGATCGTCGGGCCGGAGCAGGCGGTGGTCATTCCCCCCGGCGCGGGGAATATTTTTCCCGAGCTGGAGCTGTGCGTCGTGATCGGCAGAAAAGTCCGGAACCTGACCAAAGAGCAGGCGCTCGACGCGGTGTTCGGCTACACCATCATCCTCGACATGACCGCGCGCTCGTACGGCTCGGGGAAGGGCCTTCCCGGCAGCCGCTGCGTGCGCAAGGGCTTCGAGACCTTCGCCCCGGTGGGGCCGTGGATCACCACGCGCGACGAGATCAAGGACCCGCACAACCTCTCGATGCGGCTCTGGGTCAACGGCGAGCTACGGCAGTCGGCCAAGACCGACGCGATGGTCAACGGCGTGGCGGAGCTGGTGAGCTTTCTGTCGCAGGTGAGCACGCTCCTCCCCGGCGACCTGATCGCCACCGGCAACCCCGACTCGCCCGCCTTTCAGCAGCAGCTCGCGGCGGGGGACACCATCAAAGCGGAGATCGAGGGAATCGGGGCGATGACCTTGCCGGTGGCGTGAGATTCGCCGCCGGCCGCTAGGGAGGGCGTATGGATTCTTACAATTATCAAGGTTACGGTCAGTGCGACGCAGGCGCGCCGGATTTTTTCACGGTCGCCAGGGTCGGTACGCCGGCGCCGGACTTCTCGTTGATGACGCTCGACGGCGGGCGCGTCTCGCTCAAAAGCTTCAAGGACCGCAAGCGCGTGCTGCTGGAGTTCGGGAGCATCACCTGACCGCCGTTTGTGGGGGAGGTTCCCCCGCTTGCCAAATTACGAGAAAAATACCGATCCCAGGGCTTTGAATTTTTCATCGTTTATGTTCGGGAGGCCCATCCGGGGGAAAACTTTCCGCATCACGGTTCCTTCGAGCAGAAGTTGGCCCATGCGGAGAAATTGCGCGAGTTGGAGGGGATAGAGATTCCGATTCTGGTGGACGATCTGGCGGGAACCGCGCATCGGGCTTATGGTCTGCTGCCGAACATGGTTTATTTAATCGAACGCGACGGCACTGTCGTCTACAAGTCCGATTGGTCGGACAGCCATGAACTGGACGGGATGTGTGAAAGCCTTATCCGGCTCGACGGGATGAGGGCGCGCGGGGTCCCCATCATTCGCCAGAGCGTCACGGAGCGATTGCACTGGATTCCCATGGATCCGGCCCATCGCGAACGCATTTACCGGCGCTCGGGAGACAAGGCGATCAAAGACTATTTAGATGCCAAAGGCCGCCTTCCCTATGCTCCCGACAGCAAAAAGCCGACCGGGTAGGGACAGCCTCTCCCGCGTGCATGTCGCGGGGAAGTAACATGACGGCTGAAGTGAGCTTCGTCCGCCAGCAGGGCTTCACGGACGCCTCGCCGGAGGCCTGCGGCTACATCGAATAATCCCAGCCAGAAAAGGTGGTGAATTTTTATGATCACGCCTCCGGGCGATGGCAGACGACCTCGACGTTGTGGCCGTCCGGCCCGATGACGAAGGCCGCGTAGTAGCTGGGGTGATAATGCGGCCGGGTCCCGGGAGGGCCGTTGTCCTTGCCTCCGGCGGCGAGCGCCAGGCGATAGAACTCGTCCACCTGGCTTCGGGTGTCCGCGACAAAGGCCAGGTGGAGCGGCAGCGGCTTGCCGTCGGCCTTGCCGAGCCAGAACGAAGGCTTATCCCGCTGTCCCAGCCCCACGGCATGGGGTAAGTCCATCACGACGCCGACGCCCAGCGGGGCGAGCGCGCGCAGAAAAAAGTTCTTGCTCTCTTCGAGATCGCTGACCCGGATGCCGATGTGATCGAACATGGGAGCTCCTTTTTTGCGGGCGTTCCTTACCGTACGGACACAATACTACTATACTAATCTCCAACACTCGCAAGCCGTTCTTCACTATTCGGGAGA
>DASWFA010000038.1:0-1916 GCA_036394475.1 Binatia bacterium | reverse complement strand
CAGGATATTACGATAACTCGCCGCTCGCGCCGCGGATGACGGCCGCGCTCGCGGGCGCAAGCCGGCGGTGCAGAAAGCCGCTGGCAGCCGCGAGCGCGAGAAATAACAGTCCGGCGACCGCGAACGCGGTCTGAAACCCGTAATTCTCCGCCAGCCAGCCCATCGCCATCGGCATGGTCAGCGGGCAGACGATCCAGCCGAGGCCGGTGCCGGCCATCGCGACCGCCCGGTCGCCGGCCTGGCTGAACTCGGTCGCCTCGACTTGATACAACAAATCCATGAAGCCGCCGGCGGCGCCGGCGCCGACGATCGCCAGCGCGAGCACGACGGGGTTTTGCGCGAAACCGGTGAGCGCCAGGAACAGGCCGAGGCCCGCCATGCCGAGGGCGTAAATTCTCGCCTGCCGGGAGATCGTGATGTAGCCGGCGAGCGTGAGGCCGATCAACACCGGCCCCACCGCGCGCAGCGACGCGAGCGCGCCGATCCATTGATCGTGGAAGCCCAGGAACGCCAGGTAGAGCGGATACATCGACTGGCTCATGGCCGAGGGGAGCGCGGCGGCGAAGGAGACGGAGATGCCGAGCCAGACGTGCCGCTGGGCGAGAAAGCGTCCGATGCCGCCGACGACGGCGAGAAATTTTCGCCCGCCGGGCTTGGGCTCGATATGGGGAAAGGCCAGGCTCAGCGCCAGGCAGGCGGCGGCCAGACCGATGATCAAAGTAAAGGCCGCCGCGAAGCCGAGCAGCGCCAAAATCACCCCGCCGAGCGTCAGGCCGACGAAGCCGCCGCCGTAATTCCAGGCGTAGAGCCGGCCGAGCTTTTTACCCAGGTCGCCGCCGGGGAGCTGGCTCGCGAGCGACTGGATCGAAGTCCAAAAGGCGCTGCGCGAGCAAAAGGCGAGCGACTGCGCCAGCGCGATATACAGGTATCTGTCGGCGGCGAGCAGCGCCGCCCCCGCCAACGCCATGAGGAGAAAACAGACGCGCAGCATGCGGCGCTCGCCGAAGCGGTCGGAGATCGCGCTGCCGCCGAGGCGACCGACCAGCTCGATCAAAACCGGCAGCGAGACCAGGCTGGCGATGGCGACGATCGAAAAGCCGAGAGATAAAGCGTACAGCGGTACCACGACCTGGAGCATGCCCATGCAGATATTCCAGAGCGCGCCGCTTAGATATAAGCAGGCCGGCCCTAAAGGCGCAGTTGTTGCCAGCCCGCCCGGCGATCTCTTTCCGGGCCGATGCGATACATTTCTGCTACGCTCGACGGGGGACACGCTTGATCTTTCTCGTCCGACGCATCGGCCCTCCGAGAAACCCCCGGGCGGGCGGCTGCGATGGTTGTAGTGGAGATTTTTTTGACCGGCCTGTGAATCGCATCCAGTTGTACGACCGTTGGAGAGTATTAAGATTTTTACGCCGCCGGCTGGCTCTCGCTCGCCTGTAAGAGGTAGGCCTTGATAAAGCGGTCGAGGTCGCCGTCGAGCACGCGGTCGGCGTCGCCCATCTCCATTCCCGTCCGGTGGTCTTTGACCATCCGGTAGGGATGGAGCACGTAGGAGCGGATCTGGCTCCCCCAGGCGATGTCTTTTTTGGTCTTGTGGTAGACCTCCATCTTCTCTTTCTGCTTCTCGATCTCCAGCTCGTAGAGGCGCGAGCGGAGGATCTTCATCGCCATCGCCTTGTTCTTGTGCTGCGAGCGCTCGTTCTGGCAGGCGACCACGATGTTGGTCGGCAGGTGCGTGAGCCGCACCGCGGAGTCGGTCTTGTTGACGTGCTGGCCGCCGGCGCCGCTGGAGCGGTAGGTGTCGACGCGGAGGTCGGCCTCGTTGATCTCCACCTTGATCGTGTCGTCGACCTCCGGATAGACGAAGACGGATGCGAACGACGTGTGCCGGCGCGAGTTGGCGTCGAACGGCG
>DASWFA010000037.1:0-2448 GCA_036394475.1 Binatia bacterium | reverse complement strand
TACCTGTCCCGACGGCGCGACGTTCAGCGGCACGTTGCGGGCAAGACTGGTGAAGAAGTAGCGTTGTCTTCCGGCGCGGCGCAAGGTTTGCTTTGGCTCGAAGACCGATCACGCCCAAGTCCCCCGCGATAAAAAAAGCGCCCGCGCTTACCGGCTTCATCCTGCCGGCAATTCTCGTAAGCGTGGTCTTGATCTCATACTGGTTGAAGATCGGACCGCCGTTCCATACGGGCGGCGTTTCCAGCGCGGAATCGGCCGAGAGCCTGCTCGCGCGCGGTATGCAGGCGCACAATGCGGGCTCTTTGGACGCCGCCGTGGCCCTCTACGGAAAAGCCCTCGAACGCGACCCGGCCAACGCTTTCGCGCACTACAACCTCGGGCAGGTCCATAACGACCGAGGGCGCTACGCCGAAGCCCAGGCGGAATACCGCGCCGCGCTCAAGTCCAAGCCGGACTTTCTCGATGCCAGATTAAATCTGGGGGTCGCCGAGTATCGTCAGAAGCAATTTGCCGCGGCGGCCGAGACTTTTCGCGCGGTGCTTGAGGCGTCTCCCCGGCATCCTCAGGCGCTCTTTGATCTCGGCAGCACCCTCATCGAATTGGGCCGGCCCGAACAGGCGATCCCATGGCTCGCCGCCGCGCTCAGGGAAGATTCCCGGCCGGCGGCGACGCACTACTATCTGGGCTTGGCTTACGAGCGCACGGCCCAACCCGCCAAGGCGCGGGCGGCGCTCGAGCGGGCGGTCGCGCTCGACCCGCGCTACGGCGCCGCCTACCTCGAGCTGTCCAAAGTCTATCTCGCCGAGGGCGAGCCGCGCCTCGCCCGGGAAGCGGAGGCGAAATTCGCCGCGCTTTCCGCCGCTAAAAAGTAGCAGCTTATTCCCGCCGCTTGCCGAGCACGATCACGTGGTGCAGGGCGAGAAAGCGGCCGAGCGGCTTCAGCGCCCGCTCGCACAGTCGAAGGAGGGGCGCGCAGGCGGCCGGCAGGAGCGGCCGGAAGTTGAGGCCGCCGGAAGCGAGATAGCGCAGGTAATGGTCCAGCGGGCGCTCGGCCAAGATCTCGAGGCCGGGATAGCGCCGCTCGAAGATCTTCCGGTCGCGCGTGAACACGACGTAGGAAAGCGCCTGATTGGCGCCGCGCATCGAGCCCATGCTTTGGCCCGCGCGCCACTCTTTTTGCCCCGTATCGAAATCCTCGCCGGCGAAAAGCCTTTTATAAAGCCAGCGCGCGACCGGACCGTGATAGGGCTCGATCAGGACGCAGCCTCCGCCGGGCGCGAGCGCGCGGCCGAGCTCCGAGAAAAAACGGTCCGGGTCGGGCAGGTGGTGAAAGCAGTCGATGGCGTAAAAGGCCCGCACCGACCCGTCGCGAAACGGCAGCGCGAGCGCGTCGAGCACGAGATCGAGATGGCGCGCCGGCTGCACGTCCGTCGCGACGACGGCGGGGAAAAATTCCTTCATCAGGCCGGCGCCGGAGCCGAGCTCGACGCGCCGGCCGGTGCCGGAAAAGAGCCGGCCGTCGAGCTCGGCGCAGGTCCGGTAGATTTCGTGGAAAACCTGCCGGATCATTTTTTTTTCGCGGAGGATTTCCCGGTGCACCGCGATGCGCGCGTCGCTCTCGATGTCGACCCCGGCCATGCCCGGCTCGGCGAGAAAATCCCGCAGCCGCTCGATGAGGGCGCTCATGCGGCGGCCCTCCGCGCGGCGATCTCCCGGACCGCCGCCTCGACCATCCCGGCCAGCGCGAGCGGCGCGGCGACGAATGCGCCCAGATCGGAGCGGTCGCCGACCTTTTGGTTCGCCTTCAAGGCCGCGAAGCTCTCCGGGTCGAGCGGCGGCGCCACGCCAAGCTTTTCCATCACCCGGGTCAGCGCCGCGAGCAGCGCGGCCGGCGCCGGCAGCAGCGCGGTGCGGCTCGCGGTGGCGGCGCGGACGGCGGCGAGGATGTCTTTCAGCGTCACCGGTTCGGGGTTGAAAAGATTATAAAGCCCGGCGCGCCGTCGCTCGACGATCTCGGCGAGGGCCGTCGAAAAATCCGCCAGCGCCACCACCGGCACCCGGTCGCGCCCGCCGTCCGCCACCGGCGCGATCGGGAGCCGGAGCGTTTTCGCCATGCGCTCGAACATGCCGCCCGGACCGATGACGAGTCCCGGCCGGACCACCGCGTGGCCGCGCGCGAGAAAATATTCCTGCAAGATAAATTTCGACCTGCCGTAGGCGCCCGCCGCGCCCGCATGGGCGGAGTAGCTGCCGATAAAAACCTGCCGCCCGACGCCGGCCGCGGCCGCCGCCTCGGCGAGCCGCTCGGTCCCGCCGACGTTCTGCTCCATCGCCGCGCGTCTGAGGTCGTAAGCCGAGTGGACGACGGCGTCCACGCCGGCGCAAAGGTCCGGCGGGACGGGTCCGGCGAGGCTCCATACCGTCTTCTGCTCGACGCCCGCGACGGGC
>DASWFA010000036.1:0-3268 GCA_036394475.1 Binatia bacterium | reverse complement strand
TCTTGTGCCGGGCCACGTGCCGCAGGATCGACGGGAAAACCAGCGGATGCTCGTCGACCATCGGCAGGTCGCCCGGCTTCTTCCCCGGCGTGGTGCGCCGCTTGATGATGCCGTACTCGAAGCGGATGAAGTCGTGCGTCTCGCCGTAGTCGGGCGCGTGGCCGACGAGGTGGGCCGAGTCGCCGTGCAGCCAGAAGAGGTGCGCCGGATCGACCGAGTTCTCCATCGGCTGGAGCCAGTTGCAGTCGATCAGCGAATCGATCACCGTCCAGCGCTTGCCGTCCTCCCGCGCCAGCACGTCCCAGCGCGGCAGGAGCGGCGCCGGCTCGGGACCGAGATAGGCATAGAGCAGGCCGGCGAGCTTTTCCACCGGGTAGGCGCGCTGGCGGACGCGGTCCTTGAACGTGCTGTCGTCGGGCTCGGCCGGCTGCTGGAGGCAGCGCCCGGCGCGGTCGAATTTCCAGCCGTGGTAGGGGCAGCGGATGCCTTCTTCGTCGACCCGGCCGTAGGCGAGCGACGCGCTCCGGTGCGGGCAGCGCTCCGCCACCAGGCCGTAGCGCCCTTTTTTGTCCTTGAACAGCGCCAGGTTTTCGCCCAGGATTCTGACCGCCTTGATCGGACTTTCATCCGTCAGATCGCCGGCCACCGCGACCGGATGCCAGTAGCGGCGCAGCAGCTCGCCCGCCGGCGTGCCGGGCCCGACCTGGGTCAAATAGGCGTTTTCTTCCCTGCTCAGCATGAGCGCCTCCTTTATTTGGCCTTCATCGTCTCGCGCGCGAGGTGAAAAATCGGCTCGAGGTCCTGCCACTCGGGACGGCCCACGTCGAGATACTTTCTGCCTTCGACCAGCCGGTTCGCCGCGGGCACGTCGTCGTGCGGGATGTCGATCCGGCGCGAGTTCGGCGGGTCGTCCGGGTCGGCCAGCTTCTGCATCGCGATCTGCCCCTTGCGCGAGAGCAGCCAGTTGATGAAAACCTTGGCGGCGTTGGGATGCGGCGCGTGGCCGAGCAGGCTCAGGCTGCCGCCGCCGCTGGAGAAAGCGCCGCCCTCTTTCCACAGGCTGGTCTCGAAGGTCTCCACCGGCAGCCCCTGGTTTTTCGCCCGGTCGCCGTCCTTGCAGCCGACGCAGATGGCGAACTTTCCCTGCGCCAGCCAGTCGGTCATCTGGCGGAACTCGCGGCTGTAGGTGACGTCCATCGCGCCGTAGAACTTCTTGATGAACTCCGGGCCGATCTCGGGATGGTAATAGAGGAACTGCATCGTCTGCCCCAGGCCGGGCAGCGTCGGGTCGAGTGAGACGATCTTCCCCTTCCATTTCGGGTTCAACAGGTCCCAGTGGGACTTGAACTCCTTCGGCTGCACGAGCTTGCTGTTGTAATAGAGCTGCGCCGAGCTCGAGTTGGCGAGAAAGCCGAAGATGTACTTCCCCTCCGGATCGATGAAGTTGAGCCGGCCGCCGTACCACTTCGACTCGTCCGCGACCTCGGGCAGGACGAAGGCCGGCTTCAGCGGATCGAGCGCCTTGCCCTTGTACAGGATGTTGAAGGCGGAGTTCGGGCCGGTGCTGAAGACGTCGGCGATGTACTTTTCCGCCCGCCGCTCGGTCATGATCCGGGTGCCGAGCTGGTTGCCGGTCCCGGTCACCGTCAGGACCTTGATCTCCGGATAATCCTTTTTGAAGGCCTCGAGCAGCCGCTCGTAGCGGTAGATATAGATCGCGACCTGCCCTTCTTTCTTCGCCGCCGCCAGCGTGCTCTCCCAGTCTTTTTTCCAGTCCTGGGCCCCGACCGGGGCGGAGAGGGCGAGCAGCGCCCACGCGATCAAAGCCGGCCGCAGATGGTTTCGCCTGGTCATTCGCATCCTAGGCCGCGTACAGCTTATCGATATAGCCGCTGTCGTCGATCTCGCGGAGATGGTGCAGGTCCCACATGGCGAGCGGATTGAAGTCCTTGATCTCCGGATTCCGCTTCAGCGCCAGCGCGAAGACGTTCTGGATCGCCCCCAGCGTCGGATAGGGCTTGGGCTCCAGCGATTTGGCCTGGTTCTCGTAAAAGATCGCCATCTCCTCCTCGGACTGGAACTTCAAGAGATCGCGGCAGGTCTTGTCGATGATCTCGATCGTCTCCCGCCGCCGGGTGCGGAAAAAATGGACCGCGTCGATCAGCGCCTTGAGCAGCCGGCGCACCTCGTCCTCGTGGCTGTTGACGTAGGTCGTGGTGGTCGTGAGCGTGACGCCCTCGATCATCGGCATGGAAGAAGGCAGCTCGATCACGCGCGCGCCGAGCGCGCGGGCGCGGTGCTGGTCGACCGCGCGGACGAAGGTCGCGTCGTATTCGCCCGCCATCACTTTGCGGACGCGGTCGAGCCCCTTTTTGTCGCCGTCGGCGAGGGTGACGTCCCGGCCCTCCTGCAGGCCGTTCAGATGGAGATAGAGCCAGACGTTGAGGCCCGTGTGGCCGTCGAAGTCGTCCATGACGACGCGCCTGTTCCTCAGGTCCTGGATCCCGTCGATTCCCTCGCGGGCCACGAGCCAGTTCTCTTTCCAGAGGTTGTTGGTCTGGGCGACGTGGACGAACGGGTCGCCGGTGAGCGCCCGGTGGGCGTAGAGGTTATGATGGTTGCCCGAGATGACGTCGAGCTCGCCGGCCCGGAGCCCTTCCATGGCCCGCTTGCGCTTGCCCTCCATCGAGCCGAGATCGACCTCGAGGCCGTGCTTTTCGAGGAAGCCGCCGTGCTCCATGACTTTCCACAGCGGCACGTGGCCCGCCGCGCGATAATAAATCCGGATCTTTTTTCCCGCCATAATCTCCCCTTCGTCGCGTTTTCTTCAGGCGCGCGCTTTATTTTTTGCCTTCCTTCAGAATCTTCCAGACCTTTTCCCGGTTCTCCTGCCTCCCGGTCACCACCCAGGCCCACTCCGTGTCGTCGAAATATTTGATGCCCGCTTTCGGGACGTTGCCCGGGTTCAAAAAAGACTCGTCCACGTCGGTGCGCAGCGTCGCCGCTCCGTAGCCGCGCGCGTAGAGCTCGATGCCCTCTTTGGACGCCATCCAGTTGACGAAGACTTTCGCCGCGTTCGGGTGCGGCGCGCGGTTGGCGAGGCTCAAGAGCCACGGCGAGCCGTTGATGCCGGGCGCCAAGTCGGCGAGGGCGAAGAGCTCCTGGACCTTGAAGCCCTCCTTCTCCAGCGGCCGGACGTCGTCCTCGCGGCAGTTGAGGCAGATCGGCTGGGTGCCGCGCGCGAGCCAGTCGGTGAACTGGCGGCGCT
>DASWFA010000035.1:0-4641 GCA_036394475.1 Binatia bacterium | reverse complement strand
GCTCGCGGTCTCCTTGCCCGGCCACTACAGCCGCCGGCCCTGGCCGCCGATCGCCGACCGGCGGCCGGAGTTCGTTATCGGCGATATCCCGTCGGATCGGGAGCTCGAGAGCCGCCTGGCGGTGTACACGTTCCGCATGTGTTTGGAAGCGGTCAAGCGGCTGATCGAGAGCCGCCTGCCGGGCCGGGATTTATACATCTGGGGCCACTCGACCGGCGGCGAATATTTTTATCTGATGGAGCAGTACGGCCTCAAGAACCGGCTGCTCGGCGGGCTCGGCTTCGGCACCGGCATGCCGGCCTGGCTGCGCAAGGAATGGGACCTGGCGGCGGACGACAAGACGCCGGAGGAGCGTGCGGCGAAGTTCCGGCCGATCGCCGGTCTCAGCCGGAGAAGCCCGAAGGGGTACGTGAAGAGCGGCTACGTCGGCCCCAACCAGCCGTGGGGCAGCGTCGAGCGCTGGTTCGAGCTGGAAAACCACCGGCGCCCCCAGTTCAAGCCCTATCTCCAGGACATCGAGCACAGCGCCCACGACGTATTGCGCGGCGAGGTCCGGGAAAAATCGCGCCTGCCGGACGACGAGCTGTTCATCACGTTCAACGCCGACTTGAAACGGCTCGCCGGCAAGAAGATGCTCCATTTCGTCGGCGAGTTCGATAAGGGGCACTGGATCGATGGGGAAAAGAAGGGGCTCGGCTTCCGGCGCGAGGTGTTCGCGCTCTGGCGCTTCGCCGAGCACGCCCGGGCGGTGCGCCTGGCGGTGATCCCGCGCCTCACGCATTACGGCCACGTCGAGGCCCACAACGAGCGGCTCGCGAGCCTGATGGCGGCCGCGATGAGGGATTACTTTCCGGGGAAATGAAAACGCCGCTGAAAATCCTGCTTTCCCTGACCGCGCTCGCCGCGCTCGCTCTCGCGCCGGCCCCGGCCGGCGCCGAGCCGCTCCGCATCGCCTATACCTCGATCGCGATGATCTTCGCGCCGCTCTGGACCACCAAGGAGGCGGGGATTTTCAAAAAGCACGGCCTCGACGTCGAGCTGCTTTACATCGGCGGCGGCCCGCCCTCGACGCAGGCGCTGCTCGCCGGCGACGTGAAGATCTCTTTCACCGCCGCCGGCGCGGTGGTCGCGGCCAACCTGGCGGGCTCGGACGTCGTGCTGCTCGGCACCACCTCCGACACCCTGCCGTTCGAGCTCTGGGCCGCGCCGTCGATCCGCCAGCCGGCCGACTTGAAGGGCACCAAAATGGGCGTGACGCGCATCGGCGCCACCTCGGACTTCGTCGGGCGCTACGTGCTCAAGAAATGGGGGCTCAGGCCGGGCGCGGACGTGACGATCTTCCAGACCGGCGCCGGGACGGAGGTCTGGGCCGCGCTGAAAAACGGCGCGATTCAAAGCGGCGTGATGAGCGCCGGGCCCTATACGACCGAGGCGGAAAAGGAAGGCTTCGTCCGGCTCGCCGACGTTTCGACCATGGGCCTCGCCTACCCCTACGGGCCGTTCGCCGCGCTCCGGTCGTTCATCCGCGCCCAGCCGGACACGGTGAGCCGCTTCATGCGCGCCTATGTGGAGGGGATTCACCGCTTCAAGACCGACCGGCGCTTCGCGCTGGCGACGCTGGAGAAGCACGCGCGCATCAAGACCACGCCGGCGACCGAGCGGACCTACGACGTTTACATCCAGCGCTACATCAAGCGGGTGCCCGAGGCGACCGCCGAGGACGTCCAGACGATCCTGGAGGAGGTCGGCGCGAGCCGGCCGCTGCCGCCGGGCACCGCGCCGCAAAGGTTCGTCGAGCCGCGCTTTTTGAACGAGATCGTGTCGAGCGGCTTCGCCGACGCGCTCTACCAGGGGCGCTAGCTAGCGCTTCTGCACCTGGAGGTCGTTGACGACCCGCCTCACGCCGCCGACCTGCGAGGCGATCTGCTCGGCCCGGGCCCGGTCCTGATCGGTGGTGACGACCCCGCCCAGGTGCACGACGCCGCGCACCGTGTCGACGTCGATCCGCGTCAGCGTCGAGGCCTTCTCGCCCGCGAGCTTTGCCTTCACCGCCGCCGTGATGTTAGTATCGTCGATGTTCTGCCCCAGCGTCTCTCCGGTGAGCGACTGGCACCCGGAAACGGCCATGAGAAACAACATGCAAGCCGCCAGCATCTTGATTCCTCTCATGCGACCTCCCTATGTTTAAGGACCAAAAATAGAGGGATTAATCTCATAACGGATATACCCTTGCAATCAGGTCAATACCCTACAACGAAAAGGAGAAGCAGCCGTGAAAAAGCTAAAAGAACATCACCTGCCCTATAACACCGGGTGGGCCGGGGAGCTTAAAAAAGGACAGGTGATCCGCATTACGGCGACCACCACGGTCGATTTCGTCTGCCTGCGCCTGGAAAACTTGAAGGAGCGCTTCGACCAGGCCCGGACCAAGGTTTATAACGGGAAGATTTTCATCTCCACCGGCGACAAGCTGATGGGGCGCAACAACCAGCACATGATGACGATCACCGACAATACCAACGACCAGGGCACGCACGATCTGCAAAAAGGCATGTGCAGCGGCTACCGCTTCCAGCTGGCGAAAAAAGAAGGCCGCCTGCGCGAGTACTACCATAGAGATTACAAAGAAGAAGACATCCCGGACCACGGCTGCTACGAGAACCTCTCGCGCGCCCTGGCGCCCTACGGCATCGAGCCGGTCGACATCCCGAACCCCTGGAACCTGAACCAACACATGACCATCGACGGCAAGACCGGCAAGATGGAGCACACGACGGTGCGCGCCAAGCCGGGGAGCTACGTCGATCTCCGGGCGGAGATGGACCTCTTGGTCGCCATGAGCGCCTGCCCCGACATGCCGGTCGGGGGCGAGCCGGTCGACGTGTTGATATACGAGCCTTGAAACAATGTTGAATTTTGAGTGTTGAATTGAAGATGGGAGACGACACTGTCCAGCTACAGACTTCTAAGCTCGTGGACGTTGATGTATCTTCTGAAATAGCCGGAGCAGAAGGGCTTATTCGCATCCTGACGGCAATTGTCAAAACGACGGGCCAAAAACCGAGACGATTATTCCTTAATTCAAAATTCATCATTCAAAACTCAAAATTATCGTTTGAGGTGACCCATGAAAGCCTCGGACAAAGCGAGATATGACGTCGGTGGCGTTCTCTTAGACCGGCCGTTCAAGATCCGGCGCCTGGGCCATTTCGGGTTCAATCTCACGAACATGGAGGAGGGCGTCCCCTTCTACACCGACCTCCTGGGCTTCCGGATCTCCGACGTGATGGACTACTCCAGGCGCGCCACGAGCCCCGAACAGCTCGCCGGCCTGGGCGACGCGAACGGCTACTTCACGCGCTACGGCGGCGATCACCACGCCATGGTGCTCTTCCCCAAGCGCGTGCGCGACGCGCTCGGGCGGAGCGAGAAGCCCGGCGTCACGATCAACCAGATCACCTGGCAGGTGGGGAGCCTCCGGGAAGTGGGCGGCGCGATCCGCTGGCTCCAGGAAAAAAACATCAGGATCCAGCGCTCCGGGCGCGACATGCCGGGCTCGAACTGGCACACCTATCTCTTCGATCCCGACGGCCACCAGAACGAGCTTTACTACGGCATGGAGCAGATCGGCTGAAACGGCCACAGCAAGCCCCGGGCGATGTACGACCGGGAGTTTCATCAGGCGCCCGCGCTGCCGCAGATATCGGAGCTTGACGAGGTCGAGCAGGCGCTGAAAAAGGGCGTCGACATCCTTTCGGGCCACCGCCACGTCGACCGCCTGCCCGCGGCTTACGACGTCGACGGCGTGCTCCTGCCGCGGCCGTTCAAGATCGTCCGCCTGGGGCCGGTGGAGCTTTTCGTCGCGGATATGCAAACGGCCGCGGCTTTTTATCGCAACACGCTGGGCTTCGCGCCGACGGAGGAAGTGGAATGGCGCGGCCGCCGCTGTTTGTATCTCCGCGCCGGCACCGAGCACCATTCTGTTTCACTTTATCCAATGGAGCTGCGGCAAGAGCTCGGCTTGAGCCCGCATACGACTTCGATGTCGCTCGGCCTCCAGCTCGCCAACTACCGCCAGCTCCGCGACGCCGTGACTTTTTTCAAAAAGCGCGGCGCGCGCCTGATCGACCTGCCGCCGGAGCTTTCCCCCGGCATCGACTACGCGGCGCACGTTCTCGACCCGGACGGCCACTGCATTAAATTATATTATTATATGGAGCAGATCGGCTGGGACGGGAAGCCGCGCCCCCGAAAGCCGGGGAAAAAAGTCGCCTACGAAGACTGGCCCGAGACGGTCGAGCCGCCGGCCGACGCCTACGCCGGCGAGCCGTTCCTCGGGCCGTGGGGATAGCCGAAACGAGTCGTCATGCAGTCCACGGTCGCATTGCAGTCGCACGGTCTCGACTTATCGGGCATCGTGCATACCCCGGAGGGCCTCCGGGCGGACGAGCGGCGGCCCGCTTTCCTGGTCCTCCACGGCTTCGGCGGCAATAAAGAGGGGCGCGGCCAGACCGTCATCGCCGAACAGCTGGCCGCGTGGGGCTACGTCGCGCTGCGCTTCGATTTTCGCGGCTGCGGCGGGAGCGGCGGCGAGCGCGGCCGCATTCTCTGCCTCGACCAGGTGGCGGACACTTCCAGCGC
>DASWFA010000034.1:0-3761 GCA_036394475.1 Binatia bacterium | reverse complement strand
TGATCCATTCGTAGGGCCGGCAGGCGTCGATGATCGCGCGCGAGTTGTAGCTGGAATCCTTGTCCTTCCGGCTCTTCGGCAGGATCGGGTCGAGCGGGCTGCTGAGGCAGCGCCGGAGTATTTCTATATCCTCGATCGGATCGCAGCGCGTCGTCATCGCCCAGATCACGTCTTTCATGTCGGTCGGATCGATGTCCTCGTCGACCACCACGGTGAAGCGGCCGAGATAGGCCGCCGCGTGGACCTGCGAGGCGAGGATGCCGGCCTGGCGCGCGTGGCCGGGATAGCGCTGCTTGATCGCGACCACGGTGAAGAGCCGGGTGTTGCCTTCCGGCGGGCACCAGACGCCGACGATGTCGGGCACGCCGGCGCGCTCGAGCTCTTCCCAGATCATCGCCGAGCGCCAGAAGCTCTTGTAGAACGTCGCCTCCGTCGGCGGCCGGCTCGGCGGCGCGCCCGTCATGATCGGATCGTTTCTGAAATAGACCCGCTTGATGTTGATGACCGGCTCGTCCCGGACCGAGCTGGCGTAGTAGCCGGTCCACTCGCCGAGCGGCCCTTCGGCGCGCCGCTCCGAGGGCAGGCACTCGCCCTCGATGATCATCTCCGCCGACGCCGGCACCGGCAGCCCCGAGCGCTCGAGCCGGACGACGTCCAGCGGCGCGCCCCGGAGCCCGCCGGCGAAGTCGTACTCCGAGAGGCCGTAGGGCACCTCGAACGCCGAGGCCATGAAGATCAGCGGGTCGTAGCCGATCGCGACCGCGACCGGAAACGGCCGCTTTTCGGCGAAATATTTTTCCATCTGGATGCGGCCGTGCCGCCCCGGCGACATGTAGAGCCCCAGGTTCTTGCCGTCCTGGATCATGATCCGGTAGGTGCCGATGTTGACCCAGCCCTCCTGCGGGTCGGACGTGATGGTCAGGTGCGCGGTGCCGATGTAGCGGCCGCCGTCGCCGACGTTGTAGCGCGGCGTCGGAAATTTCAGCACGTCGACGTCTTTTTCCTCCCAGACGTTCTCCATGAACGCGCCCTCTTTGACGACGCGCGGCGCGAGCGGCTTCAAGTCCTTGATCCGCCGGCGCCAGGCGCGCACGAAATCCATCGGCGGCAGGTCGATCGGCATGTCGGTCGTGAGCGCGACCCGCTTGATCGAGTTCAGCAGGCCGACCGCGAGGCGGTGGCCCTTGGGGTAGTCCTTGATCGAGTCGAACAGGATGCACGGCGGGGTCACGGATTCCTTCCGCGCCATCTCGGTGATCGCGCCGATCTCCAGCTCCCAGTCCGCCCCGTCGACGCTTCGGAGCTCGCCGAAGCCCTCCACCTGCTTGAGCCAGTCCCTTAAGTCCCGATACCCCATGGTGCCTCCTAACGGTAAAGCTTTTGGAAAAACCCTTCCCGCTCGAGCTCGACGAGCAGGCTGTTGTCGATGAAATCGCCGGCCTTGGCCGCGCCGCTCTTGAGCTCGGAGCGCAAAACCTCGTCGACCGCCTCCGGCTTGACCCCGGGGACGCTTTCGAGATTCTTGACCGCGTAGATGCGGTAGAGCTCGCCCAGAATTTCCGGGTCGACGACCTTGGTGTACTTGGAATAAATCTTGAGCGCGGCCTCGCGGTCGGTCTTCACCCGGTGGATGCCCTCGACGTAGCCGCGGAGAAAGCGCAGCGCGACGCCGCGGTTTTTTTCCAGGAACGACTGCGTGGTCGCCAGCGGCGAATTGGGATAGAAAATCGGCAGATCGCTGAAGTCGACCAGCTCCCTAAGCCCCATCTTCGCGGCGCTGAGGTTGGTCGGCGGCGAGATCACCCCGGCGTCGACGCTCCCCGCCAAAATCGCGCCCAAAAGCTGCGGCATGCCGCCGGTCTGGAGCACCGCGACGTCGGACCCCCTGCGCAGGTTCCATTTCTTGAGCGCCAGGTCGAGCGCGAAATCGGTCGAGCCGCCGAGCCGCGTGACGCCGATCTTTTTTCCCTTGAGGTCGCCCGGCGCTTTGATCTCGGGCTTGGCCATGAGGGAGAAGACCAGCCGGTTGATCGTGTTGGCGATCATCTTCAAGTCCGCGCCGCGGAGCGACGCCTGCATCACCGCGCTGGCGCCGAGGCGGACGAACTGCACGTCGCCGCCGATGAGCGCCTGCGTGACGACCGAGCCGCCGCCGATGTACAGGAGCTGGACGTCGAGGCCCTGGCGCGCGAACAGGCCCAAGTCGCTGGCGACCCAGAGCGGCCCCATCGCGCCGCTGATCGCGCTGTAGGCGACGCGCACCCTCTCGGCGGCCCCGGCCGGGGCCGCGCTCAGGCAAAACAGCGCGGCGAAAAAAACGGCGGCGAGAGAAGCGCGGCGGGCAATCGGCATCGCTTCGCCTTTACATGCCGGCTTCGACGAGGCCGGCGTTTTTGAGCTCCCGGTAAAGCTCGTCGCGCGCCTCTTTGGCCATCGGCTGGGTGTCCCATTTGGGGAAGCGTTTGACGGCGAAGCCGCGCATGCGAAAGACCTCGGTCAAGACCGTCCGGCCGTGGCGGCGGAGCGCGCCGCCGACCAGACGCGCCGCGGTGTTCACGCGCTCTTGCAGGCCGACCGCCTTGTCGTACTCCTTGCCGTCGAGCGCGCGCCACAGGCTGACGCAGAGCTCGGGGAGAAAGCTCGTGGGCGGATTGATCATGCCGGCGAGGCCGAACGGGATCAGGCCGAACAGGTCGGCGTTGCCGGTAAAGACGGAAACGTCGGGCGGAAAGAGCCGCACGTATTCGAGCAGCGCCCCCTGGCCGTAGGCGACTTTGATGCCGCGGAGCGTCGGGATCGCGTCTTTCATCCGCTTGGCGAAGTCCGGCGGGATGGAGATGCCGGAGTATTTGGGGTTTTCGTAGATAAAGATCGGCAGGTCGACCGCCGCGGCCACCGCCTTGTAGTGGGCGATGATCTCGTACTCGGTGTGGTCCGAATAGTAATAGGGCGGCACGACCGCCACGGCCGAAGCGCCTTTTTCGGCGGCGTGCGCCGCCAGCTCGACGGTGCTCTCGGCGTCGGCGGTGCCGACGTGGATGATGACCGGGACGCGCGACCGCGCCTGGGCGAGCGCGACCTCGGCGGCGCGCTTGCGCTCGGGCACCGACATGACCGGCCCCTGGCCCGAGGAGCCCAGGACAAAAAGCCCCTGGACCGCGTGCTTGACGTTGAACTCGACGAGCTGCTGCATCGGCTCCTCGTCCACCCTGCCCTTGTCGTCGAAAGGAGTGATGAGCGGAATCAGGACTCCTTTAATCATAGAACATCCTCCTCGAGACTCGCCGCCTAGACTTTTCTCACGCCGGTAAACGAATCGTAATAGACGATTCCCTGCTCCCGCCCTTTGGAAACGACGCCCTTCGGGCGCTCGCCCTTCCCGGCCGCCGAGATCGCCTCGCGGATAATGCGGCGGAACAGGATGACGCCCTTGTCGGAAGTCGCCAACCGCTCGGCGCGCGCGCCGAGCATCCCCTGGGTCGACTGGCTCATGATGTCTTCCTGGCGGACGTTGCCCTTGAAGGGCATGTACTTCCGCCGGTCGTAGGGCTTCACTTCCTCTTTCGGCACCTCGGCCGCGCGCATCTCCTTGAGCTTGTCGAAAAACCGCGGGTCCGAGCCGGTGTAATAGTTGACGGTGAAGATCGTGAAGTGCTCGTCGTCGTTCGGGGTCAAAAAAAGCACGTGCTCGCACTGCGAGCCTTCGGTCATGAGCTTGGCCGCGTCGACTTTCACGTGGACGAACTCGGTGTCGCCGACCT